>DASQJI010000254.1:0-5484 GCA_035631175.1 Parafilimonas sp. | reverse complement strand
GATGCGGTCGCTTTTCTTGACGTATGACAGTTTGAGAGAACAAAACCAGCGAAGAAAAGGCCCGCAAGAATGAGATACTTCTTCATGCATTAAAATTTTGTCGGTAAATATATTTATTTAAGTTTTCGAAAGTTTGGACAGCTTCTGTTTTATTCTGCGGTTTGAATAAGCATTCGGCGAATTAAAAAATCTAACAGCGAAACATCCGCTTTTTCCAAAGGATGACCGGTGCCTCGTAGAACAGCGAGTGCCGCTTTTTCGAGCTGCTCATACACATGCACGGTCTCTTCCAATGTAACCATCTTATATCTGTCTCCAAGTCTATTGCTGGTTCCACTGAGGGAGCCTGCCCGGCGTATAAGGCGCCTTGTTTTGTTCCAAAACCAGTTCAAGCTTTTTAATTTCTGCGTCGATATTTTTAACCTCCGTAGAAACCGGTGCAAATTGCCTTGCAGCATCGTTATAAGAATTCATGAATGTGTTTGTTGCAGCAGTAGTAGTGCTCACCAATCCATCCATGATACTTCCTATTCGACTATTCAGCGAAGTTGGTGCTTCAAACTCTCTCCTGGTTAGGCTTGCATCGCCGTTCAAGATTTTGTCTACCTCCGTTAATCTTCTTTCCAGTACGATCATTTGTTTCATCACCGATGCGTCCATTGCAGGCGTTTGCAAAACAGCTTGCTTCATATACTTCAACTTGTTTCGCAATTCGTCCGCATAAACGTTTGTCCCGGCAACTGCTCTTTGCAGTTCTTCTACCTTCATGCCGAAATCGTATAGAACTTTTTTGTCGGCGACAGGCATGTGTATCATGTTCAATGCCTCAATTCTAAACGACACCGGGGAAACTAACTCGGTATACACACTGTCTTCGAATTTTTGCATCGATACTTTATAGGTACCAGGAACTACGAGCGTCCCTCTGTCAGGATTGCTGAATACATTCGACTCGTCGAATGGTGTGAAATCCACCGGAACTTTTGTGTCATTTCTAAAATCCCAACTGATGCGGTTGATTCCCTTCTTTGCCGGCGCTTTTAATCTTCTCACCACATTTCCCGCGTCGTCTGTGATCGTGAAAAGCAAGTAGGGGGCAGGTTGTATGTCTTCAAGTCGCAATGTATCCAAAGATGGATAATAGACCGGGTCGCCAATCTTTATCTTTTGTTTTTCCGCCTCTTGTCTTTTTTCTTTTAATGTCTTCAGATCATCTTTCAAATAATAAGTAAATACAGTACCTGGTTTTGGATTCGGGGCACTCCAGTAGCTCTCTCCCTGGAAGCCTTTGTTGCGAAGACCCAATGGCATTGATTCTACATACATCCATGAATTTCTAACGGGTGAAATGAAAGCCGTTTTCTGAAAGTCAGATGATGTCAGCGTTCGCAATGGCGTGTAGTCGTCAAGCACATAAAATCCTCTTCCAAAAGTTGCAACAACCAGGTCGTTGTCTCTTCTTTGGATCTCCATATCCCTGATGGCAATCGTTGGCAAGCCGCCTTTTAACTGAATCCACTTGCCGCCTCCATCTATTGAAAAGTAAACTCCAAATTCTGTTCCCGCGAAAAGAAGATCCGGATTTACGTGGTCTTCAGCCATGCAATAAACGGTTCCGCGTTCAGGCAAATTATTTTGGATCGCAGTCCACGTTTTACCGCCATCCCGTGTCTTAAATAAATATGGTTTGAAGTCTCCGTAACGATGATGATTGAACGCGACGTACGCAACATTTTTGTTGTGGCCAGATGCGATGATCATGTTTACATATGTTTGCTGCGGCACACCGGGAATGTTATCGATCTTCGTCCAGTTTTTTCCTCCGTCAGTTGTAACGTGAATCAATCCATCATCCGTTCCTGCATACAAAATGTTTTCGTCGAGCGGAGATTCTGCAATTGTTGTGAGCTGTCCATAAACATCTGTCGACTGATTCTTGGCAACAGCATCTACGCTCCAGACTTTACCCATCACGGTAAGTTTATTTCTGTCAATACCGCGCGACAGATCGCCGCTGATAACCTTCCACGTATTTCCCTGGTCATCGGTCCGAAACAATTTATCAGAACCAAAATATAAACGCTTATGATCGTGTCTCGATATAAGCAGCGGCGCATCCCAATTCCATCGATACGGTGCGTCTCCCACCGCTTCAATGGGCCGGATGTCCACCTTCTCACCGGTGTTCCTGTCGAAACGCACCAAACCGCCGTACTGAGATTCCGCATAGACGATGGTTGAATCCTCATAATCTGCCTGGCTTTCAAAACCATCTCCGCCCGCCGTTACAAACCAATCACTGTTCGCAATGCCGTTCCCGCTGGTCGTGCGTGAAGGGCCACCCAAACTGAAGTTATCTTGCGTACCGCCGTACACGTAATAGAATGGAAACGTGTTATCGAGCGATACTTTATAAAATTGCGTTACCGGAATGTTGCCTTTGAAATTCCAATATTGGCCACCATCATAGCATTCATATAAGCCTCCATCACAACCAACCAACATATGGTTTGTATTTGCAGGCTCAACCCAGATGACGTGGTTATCTACGTGTTTACTTCTTTCGCCAAGCGCCTTAAAAGTTCTGCCTCCATCCACACTAACTTGCAGGATCGTGTTCATGGCAAAGATTTTATTGATGTCTTTCGGGTCGCAAAAAATTTCCTGGTAATAATTGCCAGCCGAAGAATAGGTGCCGCGTTTTTCCCAACTCGCTCCCATATCCGTAGATGCGAAGAATCCTCCTTTGTCATCTGCTGCTTCGACGATCGCAAATAAGCAATTCGGATTTAAAGGGCTTATTGCCAAACCTATCCTTCCAATATCAACACCCGAAGGCAAACCGTTCATGATCTTATTCCAGCTTGTGCCACCGTCCGTTGATTTATAAACTGCGCTTTCAGGACCGCCGCCGATATACGTAAATACTTTTCGCTGCCGTTGATGTGCGCACGCATACAAAACATGGCTGTTACGCGGGTCCATCCAAACTTCATTGAACCCTGTGTATTTGCTTACCGTCAGAACTGCGTTCCAGGTCTTACCACCATCAGTTGTCTTGTATATACCGCGATCACCGCCATCACTCCACAGGGGACCGTAGGCGGCAACGAAAACTATATCAGAATTGTTTGGATCAACGACGATCTTTCCAATGTGTTCCGAATTTTTCAGGCCCATATTTTTCCAGCTTTTTCCTCCGTCCTCGCTTTTGTATACACCATCTCCATAGGCCGCAGACCGTTGGTTATTATTTTCGCCGCTACCCACCCATACAATGTTCGGGTTCGACGGATCCAGCGTAACACAGCCTATGGAATACGAACCTTCACCATCAAAAACCGGCGTGTAGGTAACACCAGCGTTCACAGTTTTCCAAACGCCACCAGAACCCGACGCCACATAATATTCTGAAGTATTGTTTGGGTTCACTGCGAGATCAACGATTCGTCCTGATGTAAGCGCAGGGCCAATACTTCTAAAAGAAAGACCGGCGAAAGTTGAAGATTGCATCGGGTCTTTTGCAGCAGTGGCGGAGTCTGCAGATTTCGTTTTCTGGCTAAAAACAAAGCCGGAGAAAAGTAAAAAGAAAATGATCGTGGAATATAATCTTCTCATATGGCTGAGGTTTAGCGGTGAAAATAAGAAGAATCGTAATAATTAAGTTTCGATGTGCTTTGTAAATCGGGAACAATTATGCGTGCAGTTTACGCCACCTTTCACACTAAAGTATGACCGTTTGAAAATAAAGAAAGATGCCCGCTTATCTAAAACCGTAGATTGTATTATTTCCTCACTTAAAACACATGAGATGTCCATTCTATTTAAAAGGTTGACGCAGTTGCTTTGCGTAACGCTGCTGTCTGCAACGATATATGCGCAGGGAGTGATCACTACGCCCCGAACACCAAGTCCTGCTGCATCGGTTTCACAAACGATCGGTATATCAACCGTCACCGTAAGTTATTCAAGACCGTCAGTAAAAGGGCGTGACATTTGGGGAGCGCTTGTTCCCTATGGATGGAATGTGCAGGCTTTTGGCGCAGGCAACTCGGCTCCGTGGCGCGCGGGTGCAAATGAAAATACTACGATAACTTTTTCTGACAATGCGAAGGTGGAAGGGCATGACGTACCTGCCGGCACGTACGGCCTATTTTTCGTTGTTAATAAAGACAACACAGGCGAAGTGATCCTATCGAAAGACTATAAATCATGGGGCAGTTTTTGGTATGATCCGAAGCAGGATTTCATGAGATCCAATATTCAACTGCGTGAGATACCAATGACCGAAATGCTGACGTATGGATTTATCAATGATGACAAAACTTCTGCTGAACTCGTGCTCAACTGGGAAAAGAAACAGTTCCCGGTAAAAATAGAATTCGATGTTGACAGGATCGTGATGGAGAACGCTGCCAACCAGTTAAAGAACACAGTTGGTTTTTCATGGCAGGGATACTCAAGCGCAGCGAACTACGCGTTGCAGAATAAGGTGAACCTCGACCAGGGCCTCGTGTGGATCGACCAGGCGATAGCGCAGAACAAAAATTTCACCACGCTGAGCATCAAATCAAATTTGCTGAAAGCAAGCGGCAAAGCTGACGATGCCGACAGGTTGATGAAGGAAGCGATCGATATTTCAACGGAAAACGAATTGAATTTGTATGGATATCAACTGCTCAACCAACAGCAAACGGATAAAGCGATAGAAATGCTTGCCCTGAATGCGAAGCGTCACCCGGAAAGCCCGAATGTTTGGGACAGTCTCGGAGAAGCTTACGTAACAAAAGGTGATAAAACAAAAGCGATCGAGAACTTCAAAAAATCGCTGAGCATGAATCCGCCTGCCAATGTGAAGGCGAACTCGGAAAAATTTTTGAAACAATTAGGCGCGATGTAAGACTTTCGGATTTGAGATTAACAAATAGCCCGCGCAAGTGCGGGTTATTTTTTTACTGCCATTCAACCCTTTCAGGGTTGGTTGTTATGTGCCGGCTCCTTGGCCCGATTTTATCGAAAGTTATTTGTATTTCGCCCTTTCGGGGCTTGCATCCTGGAAATGGTGAGTGAGTTAACGGAGCTCTTTGCGAAGCAAAGGGTCGAGTCCGGACATGAATAAATTTCCAACCGCGAAAAAGCAGGGATTTGTTTTCACTGTAAAGCCTGCATTATCTGCAATTTTTGCACACACCATTAATGACAACATTCGTGTCGTGTGCAGAAAATCCTTTTGGTATCTGCACCACGGGAACACTAACCTGGTCGAGGCAATATGTGGTGCCGCACGATGAGCAAATAAAGTGCACATGATCATCGTGATGATGTCCTTCACTGCAGGCTTCTTTACAGAGCGCATACATGATCGAATTATCTGACGTGGGAATAATATGAACGATGCCTTTTTCGACAAATGTTTGGAGGGTGCGGTAAATCGTGATCCTGTCAAAATGCTTTCCTGTTAGTTTTTCTATGTCAGCATGCGAA
>DASQJI010000253.1:0-1600 GCA_035631175.1 Parafilimonas sp. | reverse complement strand
ACTGGTACGCTGTCCACGATCCGAGAGGTTTGGCACCTCTGGGCTGGCACGTGCCAAGTGATCTCGAATGGAATACACTTTCAACTTATTTAGGAGGTGATTCAGTAGCCGGTGGCAAAATGAAAACAACTGGAATCTATGAAGAAGGCAGCGGCAGATGGCACAAGCCGAACCTCGGCGCCACTAACAGCAGTGGCTTTAGTGCACTACCCGGCAGCCTACGTTACAGCGATGGATCTTTCTCTATTATCGGCTACTATGGTAGATGGTGGAGTTCCACTAAGTCCAGTGCTACCAATTCCTGGGATCGTAGCTTGAACACCTGGGTGGAAGACTTGGGCAGAAATTCTGACAACAAGCAATACGGCTTCTCTGTGCGTTGCATTAAGGATTAACAGGGCACACCTCGCTATCGCCTCCAATGCGCTCCCCTCCGGCTCGGATTGGCTACACATTTTTCGCCGCGCGTGCGGTGCGTTGCCGATAAGAATCGATCATGTTAAGTTGCAGGCACAGGCCTGGCTCTCTCACAAGAAAAAATAAAAGCCTACACGTTAGTTCGTGGCAGCGTCTGAATGTTTATTCATCTATTGTATGCGGCGATTCTTATAAACCTTCTTCTTTTAGTGGGTGTCTTGTCCAACAATTAGCGTACATCCCTTTGAAGCAACATTCTTGATTACCGGTCTCCAATTTCTTCAACGCCTGGATCGCGCCGCTGTAATTTGGATTCAACTCTAAAGCTTTTTTGAAACACTCAACCGCTTTTTCATTTTGTCCGGCGGCGAGATAAGTATCGCCGAGCACACTGTAAATGTTGAACTGATCTTTCAGTACGCTGTTGTCGCCATAGCGATTGAAATTTCCCGGATAGAAATCACGAATCAACTCAAAAACTATGATGGCCGATTGCAAATCGTTCATCCAGTAACGATACGTTATCAGTGCCTACGCGGTCGAGCCAAAAAAGATATCAGGCTATCACGGCGCATGAAACATCATATCAGCTATTTAAAGGAGACACAGGAGGGTCTCAACAACCCGAAAATCTCCAATGTTTTAAGACAGCTAACCCGGACTCCCCTGTTTTAATGCCGTGCTCAATCGAAACGTTTTTTTTCCGTTCTGCTACATTTATCGTACCTTAAGGTCCCCCACTAAAGCTTCTGCATATGCAAAAAACATTGTCAGATCTTGACAAGCTGCAAACGTTGATAACGTCCCGTTGGGCTGACTACAAGCAGGCGATAAGAGATAATAGGCCGTTCGAGGAAGTAAAAACAATCTACGTTCAAATTAGGGAACTGGAGAAAAAGGCAGACGCGTTGATGCGCAAAGCAAACGATTTGCATTCAGGAACTTTCTCTTTTTCCAGACCGCCGGATGACAGCGGCTTTATGGTTCAATAATATTTGCTTGTAGAAACTTTATGCCACTATCTTTGAAACGATTTAATGATGATGAACATGTTGTTTCTTTGAGATCCGAGAATCCACGAAAAAAGGATTAGCATGTAACCGCTTGTATTTCCAAATCAAGCGGTTTTTCTTTTTACATCGCCTACCTTTCTATCCGGGTAATTGGAACGACGTTCGCGAAC
>DASQJI010000252.1:0-4616 GCA_035631175.1 Parafilimonas sp. | reverse complement strand
AGTGTTACTGCCTTCTATTGCAGTCTCTTTTTGAGAGAACATCAGCCTGCCGGTTTTATCATACACGTTCAACTGAACAGTTCCGGCGTGTATGCTGTTGTATGTGAGTGTAACAATGCCATTAGATGGATTGGGGTAGATTGAAATGTCATTTGATCGGTTGCATGATGAAATAATTTTTATCGGTTTCGAAATATCTGCACAAAGCTTTCTTGTATAAACTAACACCCGATAGATGCCCGGTCGGGTCGCGGCATACGTGCTGTCTGTTGCGCCAAGGATTATTTTACTATCCCTTATCCATTGATATTTGCAGCCGTCGGCCGAATATGCATGTAACACTATAGAATCTGTTTGGCAAATATCTAAAGTGCCCGATGGGATAACGGTACTATTTGGCGGGCAACCCACTTTCACGATCCAGTAATCGTCGCTCCCACGGCTTTCTTCCGTTTTATCTCCCCCGATGCCAGACTGAGACCAGCCTCCTAAGACATAACCTCCGTCTGTTGTTTGCTGAAGGGAAGTTGCATTATCGTAGTATGTTCCGCCGAAACGTTTGTCCCATTGTTTTATGCCAATGGCATTAATTTTTACTACCCAGTAATCCGTATATCCACGGCTGTTTTCAGTTTTATCCCCACCGATGCCAGAAGCGGAATAACCGCCTAAAATATAACCACCGTCAACTGTTTGTTGAACGGATTCGCATTCGTCATAATCTGTTCCGCCGAAACGTTTGTCCCATTGTTTTAGGCCATTCGCATCAATTTTTACTACCCAGTAATCATAATACCCGCGGCTATCCTCTGTTTTGTCTCCCCCAATGCCGGACTCTGAATAACCGCCTAAAATAAAGCCCCCATCCGTTGTTTGTTGAAGGGAAGTCGCGTTCTCGAAGCTTGTTCCCCCAAAAGTTTTATCCCATTGTTTTACGCCATTGGCATCGATTTTCACAGCCCAATAATCATAACTTCCACGGCTTTCCTCTGACTTATCGCCAGCGATACCTGAATTGGAGTAACCGATTAAAACATAGCCACCATCCGTTGTTTGCTGAAGGGAATGTAGTTCATCGTCGAGTGCCCCGCCAAAAGTTTTGTCCCATTGTTTTACGCCATTGGCATCAATTTTCACAACCCAATAATCATAATCTCCCCGATGTTCCTCTGTTTTATCACCGCCGATGCCAGAGTGAGACAAGCCTCCTAAAATATAGCCACCGTCAGTTGTTTGCTCGAGGGAGGCTAGCTTATCGGTGCCTGTCCCGCCAAAACGTTTGTCCCATTGCTTTACACCATTGGCATCAATTTTTACTACCCAGTAATCATAACTACCCCAACTTGCTTCTGTTTTGTCACCGCCAATGCCAGAGTGAGACCAGCCGCCTAAAACATAACCACCGTCTGTTGTTTGCTCAACGGAGCCTAAGTAATCTTCGTCTGTTCCGCCGAAACGTTTGTCCCATTGTTTTTCGCCATTGGCATCAACTTTTACTACCCAATAATCATTGCTTCCACGGCTTTCTTCTGTTTTATCACCACCAATTCCGGAATAAGAAAAACCGCCTAAAATATAGCCACCATCTTTTGTTTGTTGAAGAGCAGAAAAATATTCAAAGTCGGTTCCGCCAAAACGCTTGTCCCATTGTTTGGGTGGTTGCCCAAGCAAAACGGTGGTTAACAAACATGGCAGTGTAAATGATAAAATACGTTTTGGTAAAATTGTATTTCTCATGACCCAGGTTTTTATGGTGAAAAAAATTAGGTTACTTGATTCCACGCAGCAGAGTAAATGATCAGCGTATTAAATCTACTAAAGTTTATCCATTTATACAATGCGTGGTGGTCGTTCCCTGTCATTCCGAGTGACACACGGGACTACGAAGCCAGAAGCGTTCTAAAGAGAAATTCGCAGCGCAGACCGAGGATGATCGTTTATTTTCGTGAACGATTCAATTGCGCGTGAAAAGGAAGTGAAGAAATGGAGAAGGGAAAAGAAAGAAGCTCTGATCATGTCGTTTAATCCCGAAAAAAAATTTCTGAATTTCGAGCTGTTTGATGGCTGGCTGCCAAATAAATGTTTCATAGGAAAGAGCTGTGGGTGCGTTGCAGATTCCTCGTTGGGGAAGTTTCATTTTTCGTAGAATAGATATTCACTCGGAATGACAGAGCGCTTCGTTTGTCATTCCGCATCTACGGAGCAACAAAGCTGCTAACGAGGAACCTGCAACGCATATCACCCAAACTTAATCACAAATTCGGTCCTCCCCTCGGGAAAACTCTTCAAATAAAATTCGTATCCGTGGTTTAATAAAATCTCACGCACCAAAGTCAAACCAATTCCCTGGCCGTCTTTCTTTGTGCTGAAGAAGGGACTGAAGAGTTGCCCCGCGACTTCGTCGGCAATGCCTTTGCCGGTGTCAATTATGGTGAGCTGCCGCGTAGCGTTGTCTGTCGCAAATGAGACAGTACCGTCTTCTTCGATCGCTTCGATCGCATTTTTTATAATGTTGATGAGCACCTGCTCCATTTGCTGCTCATCCGCAAAAATGTAAAGATCATTTTCAGCAAGTGAGTAGCTGAATGCGATCTGCCTTTCGGCAGCCTTCGCTTCCATGAGTTTTGCAACAGAACGAATGAGTTCATGCAGGTTTAGTTTCTTTCTGTGCGGTTCTGGCAATCGCACTACGTCGGCGAAATTGCGCATGAAAATATTCAGGTTCTGATTGCGGTCAACCGCGACCTGCAATGCATGCTGCAAAGCGTCGTGATCATCATGCTTCCAAAGCGTTTCTTTTTTCAGTGTCGATTGCAAAATAGAATTCACCGGCCCAATGGTATTATTCACTTCATGCGCCATCATGCGTATAACTTTTCCATACGCCTTCTTTTCCGCAGCAAGGATTTCCGCTGTGAGTTCTTCGATCATCACAAAATGCCTTGGAAAGCCGCGGTCTACAAAATGTGACTTCTGCAGTTTATAAGTATTCGCTCCGTTGAGCGTTATTGTCTTCGCCTCGCCGGATTTGAGCTGCAGTATTTGTTGCATCATCGGATGATCCACCTCGCTCACCGATTTGCCGATCAATTCTTTTTCTGTTGCATCGAGCAGTTCCAACGCTTTCGGATTTGCCTGCTGCACATTGTCTTCATAATCGAGAATGATGATTCCTGTGGGAGATGTTTGAATTAATTTCTCGAGAAAAAAATGTTGCTGCTCCTGTTTGGTTCTCTCGGTGCGCAATTCGTCGATCATATTATTGTATACGTTGATGAGCTGGTCCATTTCATACTTTCCTGTCTTCAGGAATTTTACGTTGAAGTCTCTGTCTTTGATGGCTTCGGTCCCCTGCATCAGCAATTTCAAGGGTTGTATCAGTTGGTTGTATAATTGCCATGCAAGCACAATTGAAATTAGGATCAATGCTTCGCAGACAATGAAAAGAACCGGGTCGTTTTTGAAAATAAAATAAGACAGCACCAGCGCGACGAGATGCACCAGCACCACAAACAAAATATATTTAGTCCGAAGCTTCATCGTAGGGAATATTGTATTTCTCGAGGCGCCTGTACAGCGAGCTCCGTGTAAGTCCGAGCGACGCTGCTGCTTTGGAGATTTTGTTCTGGTGATGTTCCAAAGCTTTTTTAATCATCTGCACCTCGATCTCGTCTAAAGTTAATACGCCTACGTCGGGTAATTGGATGCTGCCCTTTTTCGATGGCGATAATTCAAGCTGCGAACGGAATGCGTCCATATCGAGCACATCTTTTCGGCTGACCAGCACCGAACGTTCAACTAGATTTTTTAACTGGCGAATATTTCCCGGCAGCGGCAATTGCTGCAGCCATTTCATTGCGTCTCTTGTTACCGTAAGCGACTGACGGTTATAGATTTCTCTGAGGTTGTTGATAAAGAAATTTACAAGCAGGGGAATGTCTTTCGGCCGTTCGCGTAAAGCAGGTAATTTCACTGTTATGAGGTTGATCCTGTATAGCAGGTCTTCCCGAAATGCCCCTTTATCGACCATCTCATCGAGGTTCCTGTTGGTGGCGCTGATCACACGCACGTCGACGGTTTTTGTGCGACTGCTGCCGAGCACTTCGTACGTCCTGTCCTGCAGCACGCGCAATAATTTCACCTGGCTGCCCGCATCGAGGTCGCCGATCTCATCTAAAAAAATAGTGCCTTTGTTTGCCATTTCAAAACGTCCCACACGATCGATGCGTGCATCTGTAAATGCACCACGCACATGGCCGAACATTTCACTTTCAAACAAAGATGTTGATATGCCGCCGAGATTTACTTTTATAAATGGCTTACTGTTTCGTAAACTGTTTTGATGAATAGCTTCTGCAACTAATTCTTTACCGGTGCCGCTTTCACCCATGATCAAAACCGAAGCATCAGTTGCTGCAACGCGACCGACAGTCTCCAGGAGCTCGAGCATCTTCGGGTCTTCTCCAATGATCTGCTGAAAATTGTATATGCTGTCAAGCTGCTTGCGTGTGTGCTGTTCCGTTTTTTTGTCCTGCAGGTCCAATAAAGTTTTTATCGATTGCAGGATATGCTCATTGCTCCAGGGTTTCGTGATGAAATCATTCGCACCGAGTTTC
>DASQJI010000251.1:0-2489 GCA_035631175.1 Parafilimonas sp. | reverse complement strand
TTCGTTTGGCAACAACTCTTCTGGACGTTCCGGCTGTATGCCGCCATCCATCCAATGCAGTTTCACATCCGGCTTTCCATTCTTGCCTTTGAACGAAAGAATAATATGAGAAGAAACCGGGCCGCTGTCAGGAAAATACGCTGCATTCCAGTTTTCTACATACCGTGTGGACACACTGCATTCCGCAGCGACCGGGTATCCCAATCCCAAAACAGAAAATCCGGGTTCCATGATATGACACGCCATATCGCCCAGTGCGCCGGTACCGTAATCCCACCAGCCGCGCCAGTTAAAAGGAACCACGTTGTCTTCATACTCTCTGAAATTTGCGGTTCCTAACCAAAGATCCCAGTCGAGTTCCTTTGGAACAGGCGGCTTATCAGTCGGCCACCCGATACCCTGCGGCCACACGGGCCGGTCGGTATAACAATACACCGTATGTACGTCGCCGATTATGCCTGCCTTATACCAATCGATCAACTGTCGCACACCATCGCCGCTTGCGCCCTGGTTGCCCATTTGTGTCACGACTTTGTAACGATGAGCGGCCTGCGTTAACATGCGCGCTTCATAAATGTCGTGTGTCAAAGGTTTTTGTACATACACATGCTTGCCCAGCTGCATTGCCGCCATAGCTGCCACAGCATGATTATGATCCGGGATCGAAACAGAGCAGGCATCGATGTTCTTATGTTCTTTGTCAAGCATCTCCCGAAAATCCTTGTAGTATTTAGCTTTTGGGAAACGTTGCCTGCTGGCTACCGCCTGCCTGTCGTCCACATCGCAGAGTACGGCGATATCTGCTTTTCCGCTTTCAAAAAAATTTTGAATATCGCTTTCTCCCTTACCGCCAGCTCCGATGCCTGCAATGACCAATTTGTCGCTAGGCGGCACGTAGCCTCTGCCGAGCACGTGCCTCGGTACGATATAAAATCCGGCGGCTGCGGCTGTGGTGTTCTTAATAAAATTTCTGCGTGAATTGTTCTTTGATTGAGTTTTCAGTTCCATATAGCATTGCTTAAAAGACAAAATATCCCGACGAAATTATCAATTCATGTCGGTTTGCGCACTGAAGCAGCAGTAAAATATTCAAGGGGTGATATTTTTCCGGATGAGGCGGAGGCGGAAAGACGGAATTTAATTATAATTTTCGCCAATGAAAATAGCAACGTACAATGTAAACGGCATTAGTAGCCGACTACCTGTATTTCTTCGGTGGCTCAGTGAGACAAGTCCTGATGTTGTTTGCATGCAGGAGCTGAAGGCGCCGCAAGAAAACTTTCCGTTACAGGCGATCCAGGATGCGGGTTATCAGGCCATCTGGCATGGACAAAAAAGCTGGAATGGCGTTGCCATACTTTCAAAAAATTCCTTGCCGGAAGAAAGATGCCGCGTTCTACCAGGTGATCCCGAAGACAGCCATAGCCGATATATCGAAGCGACCGTGAACGGCATTGTAATTGGCTGTCTCTATCTTCCGAACGGCAATCCTGCCCCCGGACCTAAGTTCGATTACAAATTAAAATGGCTTGAAAGATTGACAGCACATGCTGCAGAACTTTTTGCGTCCGATATGCCGGTGGTGTTGACCGGCGACTATAATGTAATTCCCACCGAGATTGACGTGTATAAACCGGAGCGTTGGGTTAAAGATGCGCTGTTCCGGCCTGACACACGTGCGGCTTTTCATAACCTCATGTCGCAGGGTTGGACCGATGCGATCCGAAAACTTTATCCGAACGATGTGATCTATACTTTCTGGGATTTTTTCCGCAACAATTTCGAGCGCAATGCGGGTTTACGTATCGATCACTTCCTGCTCAGCCCGCATGTTGATAAACGCCTCGTCGCTGGCGGTGTTGACCGCATGGTACGAGGCTGGGAAAAATCCAGCGATCATGCACCGGTGTGGATTGAGTTGTCTGCGGATTAAGATCCGATTCGTGACAAAACAAAACATTCGTTGAGACCTCTCCTAACGTCGAGGTGACGGTAGCAATTCCTACTCGCTGGTGTGGATTGAGCTATCGGGCGATTAAGATTTGATTCGTGACACAACAAAAACATTCGCTGAGACCTCTCCTAACGTCGAGGTGAGGGTAGCGGTTTTTCTTCCGTTAGGGGATGGGCGCAGGAGAGGAAAAAAGATTCGTTGAGATCCGATTCGCTGAGACCTGTCCTGTCGTCTAGGTGACGGTTCGCTTTTGCATCGACATCTTTCAAACCCAAACTTTTCGTTCTCAAAACTTTTCGGTCTTCCGGACTTCCCGTCTTCCGGACTATCTGCCGATTCACCGATTATAATCAAACGACTTATCCGGATGCTTTGGCGCGGCAGGCATATCCCTTGGATCATTCTTGATCTCTTTTTTCAAATATTCAACTGCAGCTTCTAACTGCGCATCTTTGCCATTATAAGTCTCATAAGGAAGATCATCAACTACAATATCCGGCTCAACACCACGGCCCTCGATCAGCCATTTGCCCTC
>DASQJI010000250.1:0-21364 GCA_035631175.1 Parafilimonas sp. | reverse complement strand
AAAACCTCTGCCTTCTCTGTGCGAACAAATCGCGACTGTCATTTTCCGCTCACACAACAATAACGCTATAAATGTCTGCTTTGAATTAAATCAGTAAAGCTGCTTAAGGAGACGCACTGCAAGCTTGCGCAAACCTATTTTTTGCATAGGAGCTAACAAAGCACACAGAGAAAATCCTCTGCTATCTGTGCGTCCTCTGTGCGAAAAGTTTAAATAATTCTTTGCCCTGAACTAACAGAACACCCCGAGAAATTATTTTGAGCCCGCGCTAAAAACCGAACCTCGAACTTCAAACATCAAACTTCAAACCTTTTAAACCCCGATAAATATTTCCTCGTTTCGGACAGTCTCCGCCATACTTCGTCCCCACCCGCTTCAAACACACGTTCTCAATAAATAAGTTTATCAAATGATCTCGCAGATCAGAATTTTTTTTGACCAATCACAAACGTCCTTGTATGAAGAAAATTTTACGCCTCGCGTTAACCCAACTTCTGACATGTTTCATGATCAGTTCTTTTTCGCAAACTAATATCACTTACACTACCCCGGGAACATTTACGTGGACTCCGCCTGCGGGTGTTACCAGTGTAACAATGCAAATGTGGGGCGCCGGCGCCTTCGGTCTTGTGGGAAGTAATTCAGGCGGAGGCGGCGCATTTGTGCAGACGACTGCAATTCCAGTTACATTCGGAACCACATATGACATTGTTGTTGGTTCAGGCGGATCTAACCCGGGAGGGTCAACTAGTTTTGGGCCGCACGGTGGTAGCGCGATTGTTACGGCGCAGGGAGGCAGCCCCAGCGGCACCTTTATTGCAGGCGGCGCGGCCAGCTCCGGACCCTACGTAGCCGTTTCATATCATGGAGGCAGTGGCGCATTTACAGCAGACTTTTTTTCTTCTGCGGGCGGCGGTGCTGGCGCTGGCACTTGTCAAAATGGTGCAGACGGTAGTGCCGGTAACGGATATGGAGTTGGCCAATGCGGAGGAGGCTCCGGGGGCAATCCCGCCGGAACCGTCCAGGGGGTTGCTCCGGGCGGCGGCGGCGCCGCCGTTTTCGGAATCAGCGATCTGTCCGGCGGAAATGGAAAAATTGTTTTGACTTATACGTGCAGTCCAGGATCGCCGGGCACGATAGGGACTACGCATACGATCACATATCCCCCGGAACTGATACCCGATAGCATAACAAATATTGTCAGCCCGGTATTCCCGGCCGGAGTAACCATTGGTTGGCAGCAAAGTACTAATAACATCAACTTTGTTGCCTCAAAAACACCAAACAACACAACAGGTTATCGGATCGATTCCGATAGTCTACTAACAACGACATATTACCGTCGCGGCAACAATGCATGTACATCAGATGGCTCTCTCAGCAACTGGAGCGACACCGTGAAAATAGTAGTCTTTACTTCGGCCAACGGGAGAAATGGCCAAATAAGCGGTTACGTGCAAACTAACCTCGGCTCACCGATCAAGGACCGCAAAGTTTTTGTGCAAAGCCTGACACCTTTAAGGGGGCGGCCTGTTGGTTTTCTCGACAGCGCTTATACCGACCAGCAAGGAAAGTTTTTTGTTGATAGTGTTTTTTACGGGGATAAATTCAACGGAGATTCTGCAACAGTAAGGTTTAAAGTGTATCCCGATACGGCAAACGGGCACAAGTACAATCCACCTTCGAGGGAGATCTCATTGACTCTTAGTAGCCACACATACGATTTCGGGATCAACTTCCCTTTCCAGGATATTACCGTCTTCGCTGTTACCGGCCAGGTGACGCAGGTGTGCAAACAATGTCTTGATAAGAACGGCGTCGTGAAAAACATCACCGGCCCGCTCGACAGCGTACGCATTGTAGGCATTGGCGTGAACAACGACATTACCAATAACGAAAAAGATTCAAGCACCACCCGTTACTTAAATCCTCCCGGCCAATATGGGAGATACTCGCTGACTTTTAAGCAGGCAGACCAATACACTATTACGCCTTCATTCCGAAACCATAAATTCGTACCTGCCGACAGTATCATAATCGTTAACAGTAATGTTACGAACGTAAACTTTAACGACACAACCACGCATACTATTTCAGGATTTTATGGTGCTGGCTGCGGAGATTTAATTGGTACGGCTGTGCTTGAGTTTGACGATGTACTGCTCGATTCTGCTGGTCAGCCTCGGGCGTCTTTATTTAAGAAACAGGTAACCACAAAACAGAATGGACAGTATTCAATAAGGCTTCCTGCAAGAAAGTACATAGTAAAAATTATCAGCCTCACGGTGAAAGACTCATTAGATCCTTCAACCACCCAGGCCGTTATCAAAAATTATTTTAAGGCGCTGCCACCGGCCAGCTTAACAAGGGATATTACAAATGGCGACACCACATTGGATCTTATTTATCATCGCGCACCTCAAATAGCTGTGTTGGGGTTGTATGATGATTCATCCAGAATTCAAACGTGTGCAGCATTCAAGAATTACGATTTCTGGCCACAGGGTGTAAGACGGCCCATTACTTTCAAGGTGTACCAGGGCCCTGTAAGCCGCGGCTGTTTACTTGATACAGGCCGGGTCTTTATTACCACAGACATCAACAATACTGTAGCCAATTACCAACATGATACAGTTAATCTCGTCGGCGGTATTGGTGTTGATTCATTAGTTGCAGCACAGCCAAATATCGTTAAAGACACCACAGGTACGTACTCGAAAAGATTTACTGCAACGTACACGGACATTCTCAACAGGTCAGTTTCAACGGACAATGCAAACCCGAAACTTCCGATCATTGTTGTAACAGGTGCAGCAATAGATCCCAGCGGGACTAATTTTGTCACTGTTTCACCGCAAATTCCATTCTTAGTCTTACATGATCCTCCGGGGAGTTTGAGTTATGCTCAATGGACGAAGTCAGTCAAGAGCTCGCAGGCGATGAGCTTTAGAGCACAGAAAGAAGAAACGACGGGAGGCTATGTAAACGTAAAGGTTGGTCTCAGTGAGATACTTGGAATGTTCGTGGAGATCCCGTTGAGTTTTTGGGTTGCCATCGATAATAAGTTCAGCACCACCAACAGTACCAGCAACACAACCGAAACGGTTATAACGAATACGTCTGAGCAGTCACTTCAAACGGCGGCGGATGTAGCCTATACAGCAAGCGATGCGGATCTCGTTTATGGCGCAGCCTTAAACATCAATTATAAGGTTGGGACAGAGATAGAGTGGGACAGCACACACTGCGCCATCCTGGATCCTCGACCGGTGATGGTAATGGATATAAAAAATGATACGACCTCATTTTTGTACACCCAGGGTTATATAAAAGGCCAGGAAATACCACGGCTACAATTTGCCGCCGCTGCAACCAAAAATCCTGATTCGGCAGCGTACTTCAATAACCAGATCGGCGTTTGGCAGCAATTGGTCGATAACAACGAGCGAAACATTAGGGAAGGTTCGGTTCTTCAAAACATTAGCTTTAGCAATGGTACTACTCAAACGTTTTCAAATACCCTTGAGAACAGTACGAGGAACACATATGACTTTGATCTTTCGCTTGACAAAGACTTCGCTATTTCAACAGGTTTTGACATTGCGGGAATAGGTTTGGATGGTGGCTTTAATGTTGGGTTTAAAATGACAACCGGAGGCAGTGTAACTACTGAAACCAGTACTTCAACCACTACAAGCTATACGTTGGCTGATAATAACGCCGGAGGCCCAACTTACGAGGGCGATTATCTTTCTGTAAATGTGAAAAAGGATCCGGTGTACGGCACCCCTATGTTTGAGACGGTTGCGGGCGGAACCCAATGTCCGCATGAAGAAGGAACGATTGCATTGGATCGTCCATTACTTACAGCTGGTGTTACCACGAAAACGAATGTTCAAAAAGACACCGCAAGCTTTACTGTTTATATGAATAATCTGAGCCAGGACGTAACCGTTGGCGGGGCAAGGCCATATGTTCTATTCGTCAATGCTGCGACTAGCAGCGGCGCAACGGTCAGATTAAATGGTGCTGATGGTTTCAACGGTGTCACTTTTCCGATACCCAACAATGGCGGTCAACTGCCGATAACTGTCGACGTGATCCGGAACACGGCAAATGGTGTTTACAACTATGATAACATCCAGTTGATCATGAGTGACCCATGTTTTTCCCCTGTAGTAGAGCAGTTCTATTCCAACGCACATGAATATAGCACAATTGAACTGTCGGCAGATTTTCAGTCCGGCGTTAGCGGTGTAACATTGGTTACGCCTGCAAACAATTGGGTTGCCAATATGTTTTCTAACAATGCGGTGCCTGTTACTTTCAATGGCTACGACACGAGCAAGCTTGTCTCAATAGGATTTGAATACACGGTTCCCGGATCAGGTATTTGGAAAACAGCATTTACAGTGCAGAAAAATAACCTGGGCAGCACAAGCACAACGAAAAGCTGGAACATATCAAAAATTGTCGATGGGCCTTACAACGTACGTTTGAAAGTGACCGACAAAAACAACAACATTGTTTACTGTAAGATCGCAAAGGGAAGAATTGACCGTCAGCCAGTGCAGTTGTTTGGTACACCACAACCTGCAAGCGGTGCATACGTGGCTGGTACAACAATATCTTACAGCTATACGGACAAGATCTTTACGCCTTTTGTCAACAGTGCGGTCAACATGTGGGACATGACAGCTAATAGCAATGTGCCGGTTGATTTGAGTGGCTTTCTCAATACTATCATCATTGTGCCGCGCACAAGTATTACCAATAACATCGGCCATTTGTACAGAGTGATTGCCGACAGTATTTACGACTTGTTTGGCAATGTGAGGACAAAGCCTGATACGATGTACTTCACGGTAAGTCCGTCGAACTTCGGCACAGGTCCGAACACTTTAAACATAACAGCGAACAAAACTTCGATTTATGAAGATGATAAAGGTTCGATCAATGTACGTTTCACCAGGAATACAAAGGATACGTTACCAACCGCTATTTACTACAACATTTCGGGCACAGCTAATTACGGCACTGATTATAATGTTCTCTACAATGCTGGACAAACCGCAGCGACAGGTATAAACGGAGCAGAAGGGACAATCATATTGCCGAAGGACAGTTTATCAGTGAACATGTATATCAAACCAATTAATGATTCCATTTTAGCTCCGAACAAAATACTCAGGCTCACTTTGAGTCCGGGTGGTAACTATAGCATCGGAAGCAACTTCAGCATCACTGATACTATCCTCAATCACAACACAGTGAAGCCGATCATACAAGCCAGCGGGCTAACGACGTTTTGTTCAGGCGATTCAGTAACATTGAGCACGGCGAACAAGGTCAACGGAGTGAGTGTTAAGTCATACCTGTGGTCAACGGGTGCAAAGACACAGAGCATCGTAGTTAAGACAAGCGGTTCGTATACAGTTAAGGTGACTGATAAGAATGGTTTGATCGGATATAGTGATCCCACAGTTGTGACCGTAACATGCGGAGCCCCTGTGAATCTCGCAGCAACTCCGCTTACCATTACGAACGCCGCTTTGCATTGGGATGTGCAGCCATGCGCGAAAAAGTATGTTGTGAGATACAGAAAGCTTGGCAACACAAAATGGCTTACCGATACGGTTAATACGAACCTGGATACGCTGAAAACGTTGACTGCAAACACAACTTATGAATGGCAGGTGGCGACGATTTGCCAGTATCCTGTTATTATCATAAGCAGTTATACGGTGGGAACCAATTTCACAACGCCGGTATCGCTTGGAGCATTTGCTGTAACCGGCACCGATGACCACTCGCGGGCCAACGCAGGTGATGGTTTCTCGGCACTTATTTATCCGAACCCCGCATTTGCAATTGCAAATGTGGATGTGAAGAACGCGAAAGGTCCATACAGTGTAGTTGTTACAAACCTGCAGGGAGTAGTCTTGTGGAAAGCTGAGAAGGTCAACGACAGCTCAGTGAGAATACCTTTAGCAAGTTTGGCGAGAGGGATCTATATGGTGGTGGTAAAAGACGAGCTTCACAGCGGAACATTACGGCTGATGAAACAATAAAGCAGTTAAGCAAGAAAACCCGGGGCAGAATCGCCGCCGGGTTTTTTGTTTTTAATCACCGTATCGCGATCTGGTTCTGCGTACAACTAGTTCGCGACGAAAATAAATCGTCACGGGTGGAACACGGTTTCCTTTGCGTGAAGCAATTGCAATATCGGATCAAAATATTTACACTCCCCGCACCAGGTCTGTACCGCCCTCGAGCGTTGCAATAGGCTCGGACAGCGTATCCGCAAGGTCGGTGCGGTTTGCTGCTATTGTTTGAAGTACCATAAGCTTTTTACTCTTTCCATATGTCCAAAAATCATCTGGAACATAGATGCTTGGATACGTTGAAGGTGTTGACGTACAACAGGGAGGACACGGCTTAAGAAGGATCATAGTTCGGTTTTTTGAAGTGTGAAAATCGATTGCTTGTAAAAGATAAATCAAATATTACAATGCCGCAAGAGCCCTGAACTTATAAAATCAAGTTTTAAAATTTCTCTCTTAATTTTACCGCCAACTAATTCGTTAGCATGCCCACATATCCAAACAGGCAGTTTCTCGATTTTGAACAACCAATAAAGGAGCTATACGAGCAGATCGATCAAACCAAAAAACTGGCTGAGAAGAATTCCAAAATAGATTATTCTCAAACTATACAACAACTCGAAGCCTCGATCGAAGAAAGACGAAAAGAAATAACTGAGCACCTTACGCCATGGCAACGTGTTCAGTTAAGCCGTCATCCTGATCGTCCTTACACGCTGAAGTATATTGAGAAGATGGTGACGAATTTTATCGAATTGTTTGGCGACAGAAATGTGAAAGACGACAAAGCAATGGTTGGCGGATTAGGCGAATTGGATGGACAAACAGTTATGATCATTGGCCAGCAAAAAGGCATCAACACAAAAATGCGCCAACAAAGAAATTTTGGAATGGCGAATCCGGAAGGATACCGAAAGGCTTTAAGACTCATGAAACTTGCTGAAAAGTTCAACAAACCGGTAGTTACATTGATCGACACTCCCGGCGCCTTTCCCGGCATGGAGGCTGAAGAACGTGGACAGGGTGAAGCGATTGCCCGCAACATTTACGAAATGATCAGGCTGCGCGTTCCGGTGGTCTGCTGTATCATTGGCGAAGGAGCCAGCGGCGGTGCACTGGGTATTGGAGTCGGTGATAAAATTTTGATGATGGAAAACACATGGTACACTGTCATCTCTCCGGAAAGCTGCAGTTCCATTCTATGGCGCACGTGGGATAAAAAAGAGGTGGCCGCTGAGCAACTAAAACTGACCGCCATCGATATGAAAGGATTTGGCCTCGTTGACGAAATTGTGCCGGAACCTGAAGGAGGCGCCCACTGGAATTACAACGAAGCTGCTCAGATACTAAAATCTTATATCGTGAAGGCCATTAATGAAATAAAAGATATCCCGGCTGACAGGAGAATACAAATGCGCATTGATAAGTTTGGGCGCATGGGCGAATGGCAGGAGCAATGATCTCGTCAGCGTTGAAGATAAATATCCAATAGTCCTTCCGGCAAGATCACATGCACTTCCTTTTTTTTGCGATCTATTTTCTTCAGCGTTTGATCGTGCAATGGAATCAATACTTCAGCGCTATCTATTCTAATCTGCAGTAACACCTGCAACGGTTGTTCAATAACTGCCTCAACAGCACCAAGGCTTTTTCCGTTTTCAACAACAGTGAATCCTATCAAATTAACCGGCGCGGTTTTGCTCACCAATTTTTCAAAATCATTTTTCTGAAGCCAGACTTTTTTCTGCAGAAATTTCACAGCCGCCTCTTTTGTGTCTATTCCCTCCAGTTTGATGATCGTTTCGGAGATATTTTTTGGGATACTTTTTTCATGGAAAAAAGGCAGGTAAGCATCTCTCGGATCTTCAATAAATATCGCTTCCACATTTTTAAAATCCGACTGTTTGCCGAGCACATGTTTCAATACCATTTCGCCTTTGAATCCATGCGTCGCGACCAGTTTTCCTATGTGTATATATTCGGTCAGAGGATCTGATTAATGAATGATGTGCCCTGCAAATCAAAAAATAAAAAATCCCAACACACGTGTATCGGGATTTTAAAAGGAAATTTCTTCCATTCAGGGTACTTACACTTCTGTTGAATTTTGCGTTTCAACTTTTTTCGCAGCAAATTGCGGACGATTGCCCGTTCTTGCTTTTCTGTGTTCTTCACTGCGGCGCTTCATGTGTGCTTCATGTTCTTCGTGCCATTTCTGGAACTTTTGCATGGCTGCAGCTTCATCAAACAGACCCAGTTTTACTCCGCGCAGTAAGTGTTTCAGGTAGAGCACACCTTTAAAGGATAAGATGCGGCGAACCGTGTCGGTTGGCTCAGCACCTTTGTGCAACCATTCTAACGCTTTCTGACGGTCTAGCTGGATCGTTGCTGGAACAGTTAGCGGATTGTAGGTTCCGATTTTCTGGATAAATTTTCCATCGCGTGGAGCACGGGCGTCGGCTACTACGATAAAGTAGAACGGCCTCTTCTTACTTCCGTGCCTTTGAAGTCTGATCTTGACTGCCATTTTAAATAGAAATTTAAAGGCCTTATAAAAGGTTTAATGAATAATGGATTGCGAATGTAAGTGATAATTTTATAATGTTTGGCACCCGGCCGGCAAAAATTGCATTAAATTTTTTTATCGGCGCATACCCGGCATCCGCATCCCGCTCATCGGCATTTTGTTCATCATTTTCATCATCTGTTTCATCTGCTCAAATTGCTTCATGAAGCCGTTCACTTCCTCCATGTTTCTCCCGGATCCGTTCGAGATCCGCTGTCGCCGTCCCTGGTTGATGACATCCGGATTCGCGCGCTCAAAGGGGGTCATGGAACCAATGATCGCTTCTATTCCTTTGAACGCATCATCGCTTATATCAATGTCCTTAATTGCCTTGCCAACACCCGGTATCATAGCCATGAGGTCTTTTAAATTCCCCATCTTTTTTATTTGCTGAAGCTGGTCGTGAAAGTCCTGGAAATCAAACTGGTTTTTTCGTATTTTCTTTTCCAGTTTCTTGGCCTGCACTTCATCAAATTGCGCCTGCGCCTTTTCAACCAACGTTGTAATATCACCCATACCCAGGATGCGCTGCGCCATGCGTTCCGGGTAAAAAACATCGAGCGCATCAAGCTTTTCGCCGTTGCTTACAAATTTGATGGGTTTGTGAACGGTATATTGAATAGACAAGGCTGCACCGCCGCGGGTATCACCGTCGAGCTTCGTGAGAACCACACCTGAAAAATCAAGACGGTCATTAAAAGCTTTTGCCGTGTTCACCGCGTCCTGCCCCGTCATCGAGTCCACAACAAAAAGTATCTCCGATGGATTAACCGCAGATTTTATGTTGGCAACCTCAGTCATCATCGTTTCATCAATGGCCAGGCGGCCCGCTGTATCGATGATGACCACATTTTTATTTTTGCTTTTGGCTTCTCTGATCGCGTTTTCAGCAATAACAACGGCATCCTTCGTTTCCGGCTCACTGTAAACGTCAACGCCTATCTGTTCGCCCAGGATCTTGAGCTGGTCGATAGCAGCCGGACGATAAATGTCAGCCGCCACCAACAAAGGCGACTTTTTTTGAGTCTTGAGGTAATTGGCAAGTTTTCCGCTGAAAGTTGTTTTACCGCTACCCTGCAAACCCGCTATCAAAACGATCGCCGGGTTCCCACTAACCTGGAATTCTGCCTCTTGCCCGCCCATTAATTCGGTCAACTCATCCTGTACAATTTTCACCATTAACTGCCCGGGGCTGATCGCATTGATAACTTTCTCACCAACAGCTTTGTCTTTAACCCGGTCTGTAAATTCTTTAGCGATTTTATAATTGACGTCGGCATCTATTAAGGCGCGGCGAATATCCTTTACCGTATTCGCGATATTCAGTTCATTGATCCTCGCTTCACCCTTCAAATTTTTGAAGGCGCCCTCCAGCCGCTCCGTAAGATTGTTGAACATATTTAAAAATTGGGATGCAAAGATAAATCCACGGCTGAATTGTTTTTGTGAAAAATCCGCTTCTTAATTTCCTGTAATTTAGACTTGAACTTTAAAATAATCTTCATGATACAACGCATACAAACCATCTGGCTGCTGTTCGCATCAGCCTGTGCTTTTCTTACGCTGAAATTTCCGTTTTATTATATCGGCCCTCATCCCAATCTCCCTTCAGACCAGTTTAATGCGACAACCAACATGATACTTCTTTTACTTACGGCGATATTGGGAACACTGTGCCTTTTTACCGTGTTTGTTTTTAAACAACGCAACTTGCAACTGTGGCTAACAGTGCTCGCGTTAGTGATAAGCGTATTGAATATTTTTCTTTATTTCAGCTATAAAAAAAATTACACAGGCGGAGGCCTGGCGCTTACATCAGTGTTTGCTTTTCTCGTTCCGATATTTTTATTTTTAGCCGCGCGCGGGATTTATAAAGATCGAAAGCTGATAAAAAGCATGGACCGGTTAAGATAACCGTAACAATGAATGATGAATTGTCGCTGACTAGCCCTCCCGATAATGAAATAAACTAATGGCCCAATAAACCAAATTCTCATGCAAATAAAAGATCTAAGCAAAATACATCAGTTAATTACTGATTTGTTTGAATGGCCTTCAAAACGATCGGATTGGGAACAGTACAAATTATCGCAGGATCAAATTGATTTTTTTAATGAGAACGGATTTCTCGGTGGCATAAAAATGCTCGATGAAAAACAAATCGAAAGACTCAGAAATGAATTAGATGGCTTAACGGACCCCGCTTCACCGGGACATGAACTCTTCTATGAATTTCACAGCAATGAATCTTCGGATGCAAGCACGATCCTGTTTCATGCATTAGGTGCATGGCGCATTGCGCCCGCGTATCATGATGTGCTCTGGAACCCACGGTTCTTGATGGCAGCCAGCCAGCTACTCGGAAATGTGCCCGTACGATTCTGGCACGACCAGTTGTTTTACAAGCCGGCAAAAAAAGGAGGCGTTGTGGCATGGCACCAGGATTACAGTTACTGGACGCGCACAAAACCATTAGCTCATCTTACCTGCTGGTGCGGCCTCGATGATTCGACAGAACAAAATGGCTGTTTGCAATATGTACCCGGCAGCCATCGCTGGGGCCTGGTTGACAAACCGGAATTAGCCGGCGATCTTATGGGCATCATGAATTATTTAACACCGGAACAGCAACACGAATTTCATCCGGTCCCTGTCGAGACAAAAGCAGGCGAAGCTATTTTCCATCATCCGCTCACTTTGCATGGCAGCGGCGAAAATAAAAGCGATCAACCCCGGCGTGCGTTTGTGATCAATGTGTTTGCTGACGGAGTGAAAAGCGATTCCGATGAAGAGTTGTTAAGCGGCGTACCTGTGATCAAAAAAGGGGAAAAGATGGAAGGACAATTCTTCCCATTGCTTTTTCAAAATTGAAGTTGTTTTGTTAAGCATAGGGCTACCTAAAACATTTTCAAACATCGAATCTTTAAACTCATACCATGACAAAGCTTCTGTGTCTCGCTCTCGGAGCACTTTCTTTAAATTGCACGAAGGAGAATTCAAAAACCGTTGCAAACTCGGCCGCAGCGAGCAATGCAACTGCAACCACGATCCAGTTCAGCGGCTACACCTGGAATGTAAAGGATGGTTCAAATCTTGGCCCTGGCCCGAACAATTGGAGTGGAAATAATGTGTGGGTCGACGCAAACGGATTTTTGCATCTTAAGATTTCCAAAGATCCGGCAACTGGTAAATGGAATTGCGCGGAAGTGTCGACACAGCAAACATTCGGATTTGGCACATGGCAGTTTTGGGTAGAAGGAAGTATCGACAAGATGGATAAAAATGTCGTCTTGGGGTTGTTCAATTATTCCGGCAATGACGGTTTCGATGAGATGGATATTGAATGGGCGCGATGGGGAAACAAGCGGTATCCAAACTGCAACTACACTGTGTGGCCGGCGCAACAGGGCTTCAGTAATTTCTCGTTCACGAAAGAAATCGCGCTTTCGGGAACGAATACAACACAGCGTTTCACCCGCACAAGCAACAGTGTATTTTTTCAAACCCTCTCCGGTTTCACAGACGACAATTCAAACCAGCTTGTAACAGCAACATGCTCCAATCCGCCAAATTCGATCAGTACCCTTTCAATGCCGGCTTTTATTAACCTCTGGTTGTTCCAGGGCCGGGCTCCTTCAGATCGCAAGCCGGTCGAGATCATTATTCATAAATTCAGCTATACACCATAATCCAAATACTGTTGAAAAGCTTCCACCTTTTCTAAATCAAATAACTCAGCGGCGCCGTTATTCATAAAGCGGATCAGTGGCATGTTTTTCGTCGGGAAGAGAAAAACATAATTATGGAGGATCATATCGAACATCTTGAGAACGACGAAGCAATTAAAAAAGTAAAAGAGCTCGCTGAAAAAGCGGACACATGTTTATTCTGCACGAACATAAGAACCGGCCAACCTTTTTCAGCAAGGCCGATGAGCACGCAGGAAGTAGATGATGAAGGCAATCTTTGGTTTTTGAGTGATAAAGAGAGTAACAAAAACATGGAATTGAAAGAAGACGATCATGTTCAGTTATTGTATAGCGCTTCAAATCATGCAGGTTTTTTAAATGTATTTGGCAAGGCCACTATTCTTTACGACAGGCAAAAAATAAAAGATCTGTGGAAACCTCTTATTAAAACATGGTTCCAGGAAGGCGAAGATGACCCTAACATCAGCGTCATAAAAGTGGAGCCGCAGGAAGGTTATTACTGGGACACGAAGCACGGTAAATTAGTGGCATTTTTCAAGATGTTCGCATCAGTTATTTCAGGGAAAACGATGGACGATAGTATAGAAGGAACTCTTAAAGTTTGATCTCAGTAGCCATACTTATCTCTCCACAAGCTTTTCAAAAATTTCCGCATCTCGTCTTCCCGCGCGTTGTTACCCGGATCAAAAAATTTGGTGCCCGAAATTTCTTTCGGCAAATATTCCTGCTCCTCGAAATTCCCTTCGAAGGAATGACTGTACTTGTAACCCTTTCCATAGTCTAGATCTTTCATCAGTTTTGTGGGCGCATTTCGAACATGCAAGGGAACCGAGAGGTCGCCAAATTGTTTTACCGCGGATGACGCGGCGCCAATCGCCGTAGTTGCGGAATTGCTCTTTGGCGAAGAGGCAAGATAGATCGCACATTGCGACAGTATCAGCTGTGATTCCGGCCAGCCTATTTTATTTACCGCGTCAAATGTTGCATTCGCAAGAAGAAGTGCATTTGGATTTGCATTGCCAATATCCTCGCTCGCCAAAATAAGCATGCGTCGCGCAATGAACTTTACATCTTCACCTCCTTCGATCATTCTTGCAAGCCAATACACAGCCGCATTCGGATCGCTGCCGCGAAGGCTTTTTATGAATGCAGAAATAATATCGTAATGTTGTTCACCCTGCTTATCATAAAGCGCTATTCTTTTTTGCGCAACATCCATCACGAATTCATCAGAGATAACGATCCGGCCGGGCTTTCGCGAAGTGACCACTAATTCAAAAAGGTTCAATAATTTCCTCGCATCACCACCCGAAATATTTATCAACGCGGTAGTTTCTTTAAGATCGATCTCATACTTCTTCATCACCTCATCCTGTTCCATCGCCTTCTGCAGGACGTGCATGAGGTCTGCTTCATCCAAAGGTTTTAATACATACACCTGGCACCTGCTCAGCAAGGCTGAAATAACTTCGAACGAAGGATTTTCTGTGGTCGCACCTATGAGCGTAATGATCCCTTTTTCAACGGCGCCAAGCAATGCATCCTGCTGTGCTTTATTGAAGCGATGGATTTCGTCGATGAATAGGATTACCCCCGACTGTTGCTTTGCCTTCTCGATCACCTCCCGCACTTCTTTTACGCCACTGCTGATCGCGCTCAGTTGATAGAAGGGAACATTCAACGTATGAGCAATAATGTTGGCAATTGTTGTTTTACCGCTGCCGGGTGGTCCCCAGAAGATCATCGAGGGAATATTGCTGTTTTCGATTGCGGTACGTAAAATACTTCCTTTGCCAACAAGATGCTCCTGCCCCTCAAGCTCGTCGAGCTTCGTTGGTCGCATTCTTTCTGACAAAGGAGACATGGCGATTGCGGATTTACGATTTACAATTTACGATTTACAATTGCAGATTTGCGATTGCAGATTGCAGATTTTATGTGAGCCTTAAACGGTCACCTTCAAACCTCAAACTTCGAACAATTCCGGAATCTGCCAATCGGCAATTTAAAATCGTTCAGCCTTTCGTAAAAAATATAAGGCGATTTCTGAACCGATTGATTTTATTTTGGAAAAAATTTTCTTCGTGAACGTTCTTGAACTTAATGGGATCACGAAACATTACAAAACGGTAACTGCTTTAAATAATGTTTCATTTACTGTGCCGGAAGGAAGCGTGTTTGGGATCCTCGGACCGAATGGAAGCGGCAAAACAACATTGCTTGGCATCATCCTCGATATTTTGAAACCGTCCGCCGGAAGTTTTTTATTAATGGGCAAGCCAGCCAATGCTCAATTGCGGAAGCACGTCGGAACACTTTTGGAAACGCCAAACTTCTATCACTACTTATCGGCTGAAAAAAATTTACGCATCGCCGCCCACATAAAAGGAAAAGGATTTAACCAGGTCGATAATGTTTTGCAAACGGTCGGGCTGTACCAGCGCAAACAAAGCAAATTCAACACGTATTCGCTGGGGATGAAACAACGGCTCGCCATCGCCTCGTGCCTGCTCGGTGATCCGGAGGTTTTGATTTTTGATGAACCAACGAACGGGCTTGACCCTGTCGGTATAGCTGAGATAAGAGAGCTGATCACGCGGCTTGCCGGTGAAGGGAAGACGATCATCATGGCGAGTCATTTACTTGATGAAGTTGAAAAAGTTTGCACCCACGTAGCCATTCTTAAAACTGGCAATGTTCTCACAGCCGGGGCGGTTGACGAGGTTTTAGTTACAGACGAAATCGTTGAATTGTCGGCCTCTGATATCACCGCACTTGAATCTGCATTACAACAAATGGGCGGGTTTACATCGATCAAAAAAGTGAACAACGTACTGCAGATACTCTATCCGAATGGGAGCGCGAATCCGGCAGCGATCAATCAATATTGCTTTCAAAAAAATATTGCATTAAATTATTTGCGCCTGAAAAAGAAAAGTTTGGAAACAAAATTTTTGGAGCTCACAAATAAATAAGTATTCGTGTGAAGCGGCGATGATCGGCTCACACGGCAGGTGGAAAAAATTTTTTTATGTTGCATCTCTTAAAACTTGAATGGCTGAAAGTAAAGAACTACCGGGCGTTTTGGGTGTTTCTTGCGTTGTACATTGTTGGGTTGTTCAGCATCAATTATATCGCTTTCCAACTACAGGGTGAAGTGAAAAAGAACAACGTGCCACTTACTATTTTTCCGTACGATTTTCCGGCAGTCTATCAAACCATCGCATGGGTTAGCAGTTGGTTCCTCTACTTCCCGGGAATGATAATGATACTTGTGATCACCAACGAATACAATTACAAAACGCACCGGCAGAATATTATTGATGGATTAACGAGGCAACAATTCGTAGTTGCAAAAATTTTGTTTGGCCTGGCGATCGCGCTGGCAACGACGATCAGTTGTTTTTTGATCGCTATTTACTTCGGCGGTACCTATAGCGGAAAAATTTCATTTTCGGGTATAGCTTACATCGGCTACAGTTTTATCCAAACCCTCTGTTACTTATTTCTCGCGATGATACTAGCTGTCCTTATGCGGCGCAGCGGCCTCGCAATGGCCGTGTTTTTTCTATATGGGCTGGTATTCGAGCAATTACTCGGCGGGATTATCGATTATAAAATCCTGAATGATGGCACCACCCGTTTTTATTTTCCGCTCGAAGCGAGTGATACCCTTATTCCCATCACATTTGGCAAACAAATTATTTACAACAGCGCGCCTTCCGATACCGTCCTTGTAATTACCAGTATCGTTTACATCAGTTTGTTTGTCTTTTTCTCCCTAAGAAAGTTTCAAACCGACGATTTGTGAGCGGTTCATAGCTGCTTGAGGTATAGTTTTTGCAGACGTTTACATAGCCCGGCCATACATATTTAGAGGCATTTCCCCGGCCTCGGATCCGTACAACATGAGAGCGCTTACAATTCATTATTCCCTTTTTATTACGGTGATTAATTCAGGTGAGCATACAGGCAATGTGTAGATGAGATGTAACAACTGAGTCCGAAGCTCCAACGAAAAAGGCTAAACAATTTTCCTTATCGAACTTAAACCGGCGTCTATGAAAAAAATGATGCTTTCATTTTTTTGCTTTTCCCTGGTTCTTTCAGGTTGCTATAAAATGCGAGCCTCAAATGGCGGAGGACAAATTCAACCGCCAAAAGAAAGAATTATCAGTGCGACCGATATAGCGCTGGCACCAGGGTATAAAATCGAGGCGATCGCAAAAGGTCTCACATTTCCAAGCGGTGTGACTTTTGATGACAAAGGCCAGCTGTATGTGATCGAGACCGGTTATTCATATGGAGAAGTGTGGGCCGAACCAAAATTGCTTCGGGTTGAAAACAATGGGACTCAAACGCTGATCGCAAAAGGCGGACGAAATGGCCCCTGGACAGGAGTTACATTTTATGACGGATATTTTTATGTTGCTGAGGGCGGCGAATCGGAAGGTGGCAAAATTCTCCGCATCTCTCCGTCGGGTGAAATAAAAACAATCGTTGATAATTTACCGAGTCTTGGTGACCATCATACGAACGGGCCGGTCGTGAAAGATGGATACATTTATTTCGGCCAGGGTACTGCAACGAATTCAGCAGTTGTAGGTCCCGACAATGCAAGTTTTGGATGGCTTCTCAGGCACAAAGATTTTCATGACGTTCCATGCGAGGATGTTGTGCTTAACGGAACAAACTACCGTTCAGACAACGTGTTGACGGAGGATGCGGCTGATACTGCAACAACCGGAGCCTATTCCGCCTTTGGAACCTCCACTGCGGCGGGACAAATTATTAAAGGAAATATTCCGTGCAATGGAGCTATCATGAAAATTCCGATAGAAGGTGGAAAGATCCAGCTTGTCGCATGGGGCTTGAGAAATCCTTTCGGACTTGCATTTTCTCCTGACGGAAAATTATTCGTGACAGAAAACGCGTACGACGATCGCGGCAGCAGACCTGTATGGGGCGCCGCTGATGTGCTTTGGCAAGTTGAACAAGGCGCCTGGTATGGGTGGCCAGATTTTTCGGCAGGTAAACCCATTGCTAACGACGAAGAATTCAAGGTGCCCGGCAAACACCCGGTTAAGGCAGTTCTTCAAAAATATCCAAACACACCACCCAAGCCCGTTGCCATTTTTGGAGTTCACTCCTCATCGAATGGATTTGATTTTTCAACGAACGCCAACTTCGGGTTTGCCGGACAAGCCTTTGTAGCACAGTTTGGAGATATGGCGCCCAACGTCGGAAAGGTGTCATACCCGGTCGGCTTTAAGATCGTCCGCGTGGATGTAAAAGACGGCGTCGTAAGAGATTTCGCAGTGAATAAAGGAAAGAGAAATGGTCCTGCTTCCTGGCTTGAAAAAGGTGGGTTAGAGAGACCTGTTGCTGTGAAATTCGACCCGCACGGGGAGGCTTTGTATGTGGTGGACTTTGGCATCCTGACGATGACCGCGAAAGGACCCCAACCGCAAACGAATACTGGTGTTATTTGGAAAATAACAAAACAGTAAATGATGAAACAACCGTTATACATCGTTTTATTTCTTACGGCAATAGCTTCTTGTGCTGTTAGAAGATCCGAACCGGTAAAAGCGGAAACTTTTGTGCCGGCAAACGAAGACATAGCCAATGGTGAAAAAATCTTCATGGCGAATTGCGAGAAGTGCCACCCGGGCGGTGAAGGCGGCCTCGGCCCCGCAATCAATTCGAACCCTGCGCCTCAATTCATAAAGCGGTTCCAGATGAGACATGGGCTCGGAGTAATGCCATCATTTAAACAAAACGAAATTTCAAAAAATGATTTGAAGGACATTTCACAATTTCTGCGTGCATGGAAATCGTATTGACTGCTGTCAACGGACGCACAGCATTGCAATGCGCAAAGAAATTCCGGTCACATTAAATGCAATTCTATGAGAAGCACAGCAAGTATAAAATCGCATCCAGTCCACCCCATATTGGTCGCTTTTCCAATTGCCTTTTTTGTGGGGACACTTCTTTTTGATACCCTCGGTTTCATTTTCGGCAGACCTGATTTTTCGGGAACGGCATCCTACCTCAACATAGCCGGCGTGATCGCTGCACTTCTTGCGGCTATTCCGGGAGTGGTAGATTATTTCTTTACAGTACCTCCAAAAAGTTCTGGAAAAAAGAGAGCGACCACTCACGGGATACTGAATGTGACCAACGTAATAATTTTTTTTATCGCCTGGAAATTGCGCACAGACATTTCTTCCTCAGCCCTCATCGTTATTGAGGTTGCTGGCATTATAATTTTATCGATCGCCGGCTGGCTGGGTGGCACTTTGGTTTATCGGAACCAGATCGGCGTGGACCCGCGATACGCGAATGCGGGGAAATGGAAAGAAGAACACATCAAACATTCACGAGGGGATATACAAGTGGCGACAGTTGATGAATTGCAAACAAATCAAATGAAACTCATCCATGTTGATGGAAAACGTATTGTGATAGGCAAGACTGAGAACGGGTATGTTGCATTCAACGACCATTGCACGCATAAAGGAGGCTCGCTTGCCGGTGGAGCGATGATCTGCGGAACGGTGCAATGTCCGTGGCACGGGTCCCAGTTCGATGTAAGGACCGGGAACGTAAGGAACGGGCCGGCAAAAGAAGGGATCATGTGTTATGATCTAAAAGAAGAAAATGGAAAAGTTTTATTAGCAGCATCCGCACTTCGCGGGTGAGCGATAGAATTTTTCTAAGTATACTGCTTACAATTGCAAATTCTCCAACGCCGATTCGATCGACGGATATAAAAAAGTAAAACCAGCCCTTCGAATTTTTTCGTCGTTGACAGTCGTGCTCTTCAAAACTTCAACACTCATCTCACCAAGTGCCCACCTCAGCGTAAATGCAGGCACATGGACCGGGATAAATGATTTGCGACGAATTTTTTTTGCAAGAAGTAATACGAGCTCTTTATTGCTTACAGGCTTCGGTGTGACCGCATTGTAAACGCCCTCGAATTTTTCATTTTCTATCGCAAATAATATCAGCCTGCACAGGTCGTAAATGTGGATCCAACTGATCACCTGTTTACCATCACCGAGTATTGTTGCGATGCCAAACTTCAGTGGTTTTTTGAATTCGTCTAACGCTCCACCGCCTTCGCTCACCACGACGCCAAATCGAAAAATTGCAAGTCGTTTATTCAAGTTTGTAACGGGTTGAATACTCTCCTCCCATTGCTTGCACGTCTGGCCCAAAAAATCATTGAATGGAGGAGCATCTTCTGTAAAACCTTTCTGTCTTGATTCTTTTGTATCAGGCCCGTACCACCCAACTCCGGAAGCGCTTATTACTGTTTTTATCTTATTGGGTATTTCGCCCATCGCACGAACCAATAAAGCGCTGCTTGTCGTGCGGCTTTCTAATATCTCTTTCTTGCGCTTTTTTGTCCAGCGTTTTTCGCCGACGTTGGCGCCTGCAAGGTGGACGATATGATCTGCCCTTTCAATGGCTTCCTTATCGATGTCTCCGGATTCGACATTCCAATCAGCATAAGTAACATGCGCGTCAGAATTTTTGTTCTTACTTCTTGATCCTGGCCTTACCAATATGATCGCTTCATGTCCTTTTTCAACTAAAAATTTTTGCAAAGCGGACCCTATCATTCCGGTGCCGCCTGATATCAAGATTATTGCCATTTCGCCAAATATATTGCCCTAATGAATTCTAAATAAAAGAGTTTGCTTTTAAAGAAAATTTATCAGACAATTTAAATAAATAAGTTCTAATTTGGGACTCAATAGATGCTTGCCCCGACCGTCAGCCGAGGCAAAAAATTACTTCACTTAAATTTTAAATGCTATGGTTCAGACAGACATCTCACAGCTTGTGCGGGAATGCAACGGCTGGAGAGAAACATTGCGTTCCTATCGCGACGAATTGCATCAAATGCAAAACTCCCTGCAGACAGCTGTAAATCATCCATTATCCAAAGACGAACAAACTGAACTGGAACATCTGCAAAACCAGTTACACATTCAGCTGATCAACGTCCACGATCTTAAACAAGCGGTAAAAAAGCACGACCGCAAATTGAGCCATGAAGTGGCGGGACAAAACGACGAAAGTTTTTCAGAGAACATATCTGCGTACCACGAAAGTTTATTTGAAAATTATCAATCGCTTGAAAATACTTTAGGCGAACTACGCACGGACCTTAAACAGTTCGTAACTACGATTCGATAAAGCCGATCCCTTCGGGTATTTAACTTACAACAAGTGAGCGGGCTTCCGCTCAAAAAAATTATTGTCATGCCTGAATTTGATACGTCACACGTAAAATCTGTTGTCTTGCTGGGCCACGCTGGCACCGGCAAGACCACATTAGCGGAATGTATGCTATATGAAGCTGGATTGTTAAGCCGCCGCGGTTCTGTTCAAGAAAGAAATACAGTGGGCGATTACCACGAACTGGAACAGGAACGCGGCAATTCCATTTTTAGTAAACTGCTGCACACCAAATGGCGCGGCTACAAGATCAACATTCTCGATACCCCGGGGTACGACGATTTTGTAGGCGAAGTGATCTCAGCGCTTCGTGTTGCAGACACGGGCGTCATGCTGCTGAATGCAGAAATGGGTGTGGAAGTTAGCACCGATATCATTTGGGAATATACTGAACAGTTTAAAACGCCGATGATATTCGCGGTGAATAAGCTCGATGAAGATGATGCTGATTTCGACCGCACGGTGTCTGAAGCAAAAAATCATTTTGGAAATAAAGTACAGGTCGTGCAGTACCCGCGACAACAAGGCGCGGGCTTTCATGAAATAATCGATGTATTGCGCATGACGATGTACAAGTTTAAGGACTCAGGTGGGAAACCTGAAAAATTACCGATACCCGATGAAGAAAAAGAAAAAGCTGAAAAACTGCACCGCGAACTCGTGGAAGCGGTTGCCAGCAACGATGAAGGGTTGATGGAAAAATATTTCGACAAGGGCGAATTGGA
>DASQJI010000249.1:0-13739 GCA_035631175.1 Parafilimonas sp. | reverse complement strand
GGCGATTGCTGCGTGTTTTGCAGCTTCGGAAATATACCATGTCCGCCAAAACAAGAGGGAACCGATTGCTGTAATTGTTGATCGCTCTTTCGATAAGCCTTCCAAATTGTTCCGCGCGGTCATTGCCTGGTTCGTTTCACCAAACTGCCGATCGTTAATCCCTGGACTACGATGGAGAATAAAACGATCATATACGTTACTGCAATCAAAGTATTGTTGTATTCCCCTGCAGGTAACGACAGCGCCAGCGCCACGGAGATACCACCTCTTAATCCGCCCCACGTAAGCACGAGCGCTGCATGTTTTTCAAGCCGGATCCTATACCTTAAAAGAGCGATCGGAATAGCTACCGAAATGTACCTCGACAACAGCACGATCAGTATACCTACCAGGCCGAGACAAAATACAAACCAAGTGAATGGTATTACCAGCATTTCCAGCCCTATCAGCAGAAATAAAATTGCGTTGAGGATATCATCGATCAGTTCCCACAGCTTACCAACATAATCGTGCGTGGTAGGACTCATCGACTCGCGCATGCTCTTGTTGCCCGTTATGATACCAGCGACCACCATGGCAAGGGGGCCTGACACGTGCAGCCGGTCGGCGACCAGGTAGCCTCCCATAACGATGGCAAGCGTTATTAACGCTTCGGTTTTGTAGTTATTGATCGATTTAAGAATAAAGTAACCGCAATACCCAAGCCCGAAGCCAAGCAATACACCACCACATGCTTCGCGCAGAAAAAGCAACCCGACACCGGCGATTGAAAGGTTTTCGACGCCCGCCTGCATGATATGATAAATCGTGAGGAAAACCACGATGGCTACGCCGTCGTTAAAAAGGGATTCACCCGTGATCTTTATTTCAAGCGAGGCGGGGATATTGGCCTGCCTTAAAATTCCCAATACGGCAATAGGATCTGTGGGTGATATCAGCGCGCCAAATAACAGGGCTTCAATAAATGTAATATGCAGGTTGAACAGGCCGGCGGCAAAATAAAAAAGCAGTCCCACGAGGAAGGTCGAAATGATCACGCCGATGGTTGAAAAAGTAAAAATGCTCAGCGCATGTTTTTTGAACCTGTGTGCATCAAGATGTAACGAACCTGCGAACAATAAAAAGCTCAGCATGATCTTCATCAATAGTGTATAAAAATCGAGCGACTTGATTATTTGCACTGGTTTCAGAAACAACGCTGGGTCCAGCCAATTGATAGCAATGATCACGAGCGAGGTTACCAGCGACATAATCATAATGCCAATTGTTTGCGGCATCTTAATATATCGATGATTGATATAGCCGAAGGCCGCGGTGAGCACAATGATTACGCAGACAGTATTGTAAAGAGACATGTAAGCCGTTAGATAAATGATGAGTACCAGGCAAAAGTAACCGCTTGTCGCAAATACAGATTAGTAAAGGCATCTATTTGCCTCTGGCGGTCCGGGCCAAAGAGTTGCTGTTGTTAAGGGCCTCCAATCCCGTCGGGGTAAATTTGCAATTATTCGGAATTAAGATTGCAAGAAAAAATATCGGCCGTCCGCTCTCAAATAAAAATTTTTGCGATCTTTATTATATCCCGAAACGACTGTTTTACCATTACAAAAAAGGAGCTTTATGCAAACGTGCGTGTTACTTATTGATGACGACAATGAAGACCAGGAGATCTTCATTCAACAACTGGCGCAGTATAACCCGGGCATTGAAGTGATTTCTGCTTCTAATGGCAAAGATGCCTTACGTGTTTTGTCGAAGACCAGGCCCAACTACATTTTTCTGGACATCAACATGCCGGGCATGGGCGGTATAGACGTGTTGAAGAAAATTAAACAAGTTCAGAGCACAAGAAACATCCCGGTCTTCATGTATAGTACCAGTGATGGATTTACCAGTAAATCAACAGCATTCGAACTTGGGGTGAACCAATACTTTCGAAAACCGAATTCTCAGAACGGTTTTAAGCTCATGTTCAAGGAAGTGTTCAACAACTAGTTCCCAAATCGTCTTTCCTGCTGTGATGGTCAGATGGGAACGAGCTACTGTAATAACTTGTTTATTTCTTTCAGCAATTCAGGCGAGTACCCCTTTGCTTCAAAACTGTAGGCGCCGTCTTTTCCAGTCAGCTTGAACTTACCGTTTTCTTTCTCCACTCTGTCAATAATGGACGCCAATTTTTGGTTTAACAAGTGATTACTTTTTTTCTCGAGCGTTTTCCTTGCAGTTCCTTTGATACGTCGATGAACCCGGATTTGAAATTGAAACATACGTTTAGGATTAGTACCAAAAATGCAAGAACGATGCCTTTTGTTTTCTGCGCATCGTTTATTTTTTCCAAAGCTGCTACGTTGTGCTGCCGTTAACTAAATCCGTGATTGTTTCGAAATGCCAGTGGCCGTCGAAAATGCCCGCGCGTGCTTAACAATGAGATCTTCGGATACACGCGCTCAACTGACAATTGCGAAATGAGTTTTGTTAACTACAAGTACAATTTGACACGGCAACATTTCTGCAACTGAAATGATAACTATGAACCCTCCGATTCTTTGCTACAGCAAGTCATCAAAACATTTGAGTTGACTGAATGATACCGCCCAAATGTTCTATTTTCTTGGCTCAAGGTTACCTTTCCGGAAATTTTTTTTCCGGTCTCTGCGCCTTCAAAAACACGGTATGAAATTTGCGACGTTAGAGGTTCACTCTTTTTTAAAATAATTGCTTACTATGAACAATTCGACATCTACCCATTCAGGATTACACGCCGTGATATCAAATCTTGAAAAGCAAAAAGAAGAGCTTTCTGCTGTGTATCATTCTGCTATTAAAGCCGGAGAAAAACTGGAATGCGTGAAGACGCTTTACATTACGCTCCAGGATATTAACCGGAGACTCCGGGACCTAACTAGCATTCATTTGTTAGTGACCACATAATTTTTGAGAAGTTTTAAATCATTGTTGAGAGTCTTCCTCAATCATATTGCGGTGTTATATAACGCCGTTCTTAGTTTCTATTCTCCTCGAAGCCCCGATAAAAAGGTGGTCCACGCAGACTGCCTTCCTCACTTAAAATCTTCGTTTTTCAGGCCGGTGTTTACTTTTATGTCGGTCACCGTTAGTTTGAATTCTGTGCCCTGGTTTACATCTTCTGTGTAAGGGAAAAGGATTCCGTTCACTTCTTTATAATCAGAGTAGTCGGAAACAGCAGGCACAGGGCCGCCGATAGCTTCTTTTCGCAATTTCAAACCGGTGTTTGCATCGAAATATTCCTTTGTTACGTTTCCGGTTGCAGAAGTAACAGTAACCACGTATGCCTCGCTGCCGTTAATTTCTTCAAGCATCGGTGCGAGCTGAAGCCGGTAACCGTTCTTTACATAATCCATTTCTGCAAATGGCTTTAGTTCTTCTTTTAGGTCTTTCTTCATTGTATCATCCAGCGGTGCCGGTTGACCCATTGTCTCCAAAGCCACGTCCTCGTCCGTTATCAGTATTTTCTGCGCGGTAAGATTCATAGCGGGTACGGTTACCAACAGCAACAGCCGGTCGGGTGCTTTATACTGCGTACTGAACTTAATGTCCTGCCCTTGTACAGTGCCCGACGCTGTGTATGTCATATCATTAATGCCATTGATTTTATTAATACCGCCCACAGCACGCAAATAATTGTTGATAACGTCGTTTGCCGTGGTTCCTTTCGTTACCGGTTTGGTCGACATTCCTCTTAGGCTATTGTTCGATGGATTTATGTCAGGATAGTCGTGATCCGGATCGATGGTCACTTTCTTTAGCTTGGAAGTGGAAGGATACAGGAACGTCCAACTGCCACCACGTTGCCAGATCTCGGCTGGCAATGTGATCGAATCCTTCTTTCCGTTTTCCTCTTCGATCAGCATCGGCACAGGCAGGACCATTTGTTCTTTGTTGACGACTGTAATGAGCGCGCCTTTAGCCGGATCGTTATCTGGATAAATTATTTCAGCGACGCCCTGGTCCAGTTTGGAAGTGGTGAGAAACCACCCACGCCAGAAATAAGAAAGGTCCTCTCCGCCAACATTGTCCATCGTTCTGAAAAAGTCAAACGGTGTGGGATGTTTGAATGCCCACCGGGCGATGTATGCGCGAAAGGCTGAGTCAAATCTTTCGGTGCCGAGAATGTGTTTCCGCAAAATGTTAAGTCCAACTGCGGGCTTACTGTAAAGCGCCGTACCCCAGTAGGTAGATTGCGTGGCATCTGGAATCGTCATTATCGGATCGGCATTGTCCGCAAAAATTGAAGAGGCGGTTTGCTGTACATCAGCCGGCCGATCGTATTCTCCGTTGTTAAAGACCTTTGTGTCAACGCCATTAAGAAATGTATTAAAACCTTCGTCCATCCACCCATATTTTCTTTCGTTCGAACCGACGATCATTGGAAACCAGTTGTGGCCGAACTCATGATTGGTGACGCCCCACAAACTCTCTCCCTTTGATTTTAAAGAACAAAAAACGATACCCGGGTATTCCATTCCTGAAACTTGCCCTGCGACATTCGTGGCAGACGGATAAGTGAATTCATACCATTCTTTGGAATAGAGTTCTATGCAGCCTTTTGTGTATTCTGTCGCGCGTCCCCATGCGCCGTCTCCGGCACTTTCCGCTGGATATACGGATTGAGCAAGCGCTTTTTTGCCGCTTGGCAGATTGATACGCGCTGCGTCCCAGATGAATGCTTTCGATGCGGCCCAGGAAACGTCTCTGGTGTTCTTACAGTGGAAGTGCCACGTGAGTGATGCTTTATCGGGGTGCCACTTACCTTCACCCAAGTCATGTGCGCCAATGATCGTTACTGTTTCGTCGCTGTTTTTTGCACGATTGATGCGGCTAATTGTAGATGATGTATAGACTTCGGTAGGATTCTGCACTTCGCCGGAGCCGACAATTAAAAGGTTGGAAGGAGCTGTGATCGTATAGTCTATGTCGCCGTACTCAAGATAAAATTCACCCGTGCCGAGGTAAGGAAGTGTGTTCCATCCCAACACATCATCGTAGACACACATGCGCGGATACCATTGCGCGATCTCATAGATCCATCCATTCTTTGTTTTTACCCGTCCCATGCGGTCTGTTCCATATTCCGGGATAGAAAACGCATAGTCGATCTTTAGCTGAATTGTTCCGGTCTTCGCTGCCAATGCTTTTGGTAACCATACCTGCATACGCGTATCGGTTATGTTATATTTGGCTTGGGTGGCAATACCGTTTGAAACAAGACTCACAGATTTCAACTCATCGCCTTGCGTAAATGTTCTATTGGACCAGCGTCCACCTGCTTGCGGAGTAGTTGCCTGTCCACGGCTGTCTGCGCGGTAAATGTTTTGATCGAGTTGCAACCATAGGAAAGCCAAATTATCGGGGCTGTTATTTTTATAGGAAATCGTAACAGAGCCAGTGAGCCTGTGTTGGAGTGTATCGAGTGTGGCGACTATCTTATAGTCCGCTTTGTTCTGCCAGTAAGACGGGCCCGGCTGGCCGGATGCACTGCGAAATTCATTTCCGCTGGGGTAGAAGAGTGGCGCGAAGGCTGCACGATGATCATAATTTGAATGCTGACCAGAATCAGCAACCGACTGCATCTGCGCAATCGTAGAACCACTAACAGCGATCGCCAGTAATAAAAAAACCAGTAAACGTTTCATGTATCTGCTTTTGTTTTCAAATATCACAGAGCGGAGGTTGAGGGTTAAAAGTTGAAAAATTCAGGCCGCGAAGGTAAAAACTAATGGATGGCGTTAATTCAAAATATTTGATAAAACAGCCACTTTTTGACATTCTTTTGCGGTATGCTGACGTTAACTAATATGGAAACAGCGTTCACAAAGTTTCTATACGAAGTTCATGCCAGCCATAAGCCATGTAAACCCGGCGCAGGCCCGGGAGTGGAAAACCGTGATGCAGATAAAAGCTGAAAACGAAATCATTTGCCAAGGGTGTGGTCGTTTATCGGGATAAAAAAGTTTTGATAGTTGGAAAAATTCGAGCGCGCTACTTCTCTATTGTTTGGCAATTTTAAAACAAAACCTTTTGAGCTTCCCTTCAAAATCGAAGGGAGTTGTTTGTTTAGTAATATCCTTTATAGATGATGCTTCAATTTTATCTTCAGCCAAAAGAAACTTCGAGTAGTTGGTGCTGAAATACAAAACTCCATTTGGTGATAAAGCGAATAAAGCCTGGTTGATAAGGTCAATATGATCTCTTTGAATATCCAGGAAATCCTTCATCCGCTTACTGTTGCTGAAAGTGGGAGGGTCCATGATGATGAGATCAAAACTATTCTTCTTCAACATTTTCAAATATTTCTTTACATCAGCGTGAATAAAATGAAATTTTTTCTCGTCCTTCAAATGATTGATCACAAAATTATCTTCCGCCCATTCCAGGTATGTTTTTGAAAGATCGACTGAAGTAACGCTCGCCGCTTCGCCTGCAGCCGCGTACACAGAAAATGATCCTGTGTAGCAAAAAAGATTCAGCACTGTTTTGTTGTGAGATTCGGAACGAATCATTTCGCGAGTAATGCGATGATCAAGGAACAAGCCCGTATCTAAATAATCAGTTAGATTGACAAGAAACTTTAAACCGCTTTCCTGAATGGTAAAAAATTGGCGGGCAAGACTTTGTTTTTCATACTGCTGGCTTTCGCGGTGACTCAACCGTCTTCTTTCCCGGCTATAAATGTTTTCAACCGGTAATTGCAACACGTTGCTGATGATGTCGAATGATGCTTGCAGCCATTCCTCGTGCTCTTCTTCATTCATTCCATGGCGGCGACGATACTCAGCAACATAAATTTTGTCATCATACAGTTCAATAGCGAATGGAAATTCCGGCAGATCGTGATCGTAAATTCTATAGCACGAAACATTCAATCGCTTCGCCTGCTTGCTGTGGTGCCTGTAGACTTTAAGCAAGCGGTTTTGGAACATTTGGAATTTTTCGTCAGAGCTGTGCATTAGGAACGTATGAGCTGTAGGCTGCGAATGGTTACTCTCCAGCCAAATTGTAATTAGGTAATAGGTCAAATTTACTTTTGTTTCGCCTTGTTACTAAGGGAATGAGGTTCGGCGGGGCTAGCGGCTACGAATGGTAACTATCCAGGGCAATTGTAATTAGGTAATAAGGTCAATTTACTTTTTGCTTCGCGTTGTTACCAAGGTAATGAGGTTCAAAGGCCTAACCACATCTAACCTTATGACCTTAGTAAAAAGCAATGACGTTAGAAACCTGAACCTTATTACCTGATTCACCGCACTTAATTCCTCACTTTAAGAAGGCGGTTTTCAAACATCCTGAATTTATCACTGGCCTGGTCCATTATAGCTGCTCCACATAAAGAACAAAATGAAAAGCGCAACGCCGATAGTTGTCACCGCCCATGAAAGAAAATATTTGCTTAGGTACGATGCAGGTACTCCATTACTCACCATCCGTCGCCTCGATACAACATACACAAATACTCTTTGCAAAATCAACACCATGAAAAAAGACGAAGTAATGCCGCTGAAATTGCCAGGATATTTGCTGATGAGGAAATAAAATGCAACAATGAGGATAATAGTAAAGATGAGGCTTGCCTGCGATAATCGCATAATATCTTTCGACATCACTTTTCCCTTATCCTCATCCGCTAAATTTCTGAAGGCATTTATCTGTATGAAGCGCGCTGCGAAAATTGAGATTAACAGGATGATGAAAGAATAATCCATTCTTAAGGTTTTGATTGCCCGGTAAAAATAACTTGCACGAGAGTGACTTGCGAATTAAGTAAAGGCTTCATCACGACAAAGCAAAGCCCGGTTACTCAAAACTTTATTACAATTTTCTCAGCGCTTCCTTGTGGCGGATAAAATCTTCGAGCTTTGTGCGGCGAACTGTGAGCTCATAACCGAATGTGATTTCATGAAGTTAGCTCATTGCTCGCAGCTCACGGCTCGTAGCTCACAGCTCACAGCTTTCCCTTATTTCAATTTACCCAGCGCTTCTTTAATTCTTGCCCATCCCTTTTCAATATTCTCCATGCTGTTCGCGAATGAAAACCGAACGCAGTTCGGTTCGCCGAATGCGTCGCCCATCACACTTGACACATGCGCGGTGTTAAGAAGATACATACAAAGTTCATTCGCGTCCTGGATCACTGTTTCTCCGTAGCTCATACCGTAATAAGAGCTTACATCCGGAAAAATGTAAAAAGCTCCCTGTGGCTCAAAACATTTGAGGCCGGGCACTTCTGCCACGAGTTCCAATACCCTTTTTCTTCTTTCAGCAAATTGTTTCACCATTTCAAAGCTTGGCGACAGATCTGCTGTGAGCGCCGTTATTGCCGAACGTTGCGCGATCGAATTTGTGCCGCTTGTAAATTGTCCCTGTATTTTTTCCGTGGCTTTTGCGATCTCGACATTGGCGGCAATGTAACCAAGTCTCCAACCCGTCATCGCAAACGCTTTGCTCAAACCGTTCACGATGATGATACGTTCTTTCAGATCCTCAAATTGTGCAATACTTTGATGCGTGCCGCCGAAATTGATGTACTCATATATTTCGTCGGATATAATGGCGATATCAGGATGCCTGCGAAAGACATCTGCAAGATTAGCCAGCTCTTCCTTTGTATACACCGCGCCGGAAGGATTGCATGGCGATGAAAACAAGAATGCCTTTGTCTTCGGCGTGATCGCTTGCTCCAGTTCGAGTGGAGAAATTTTAAACCCATGCTCAAGCTTACTGCGGATCTCGACAACCTTTCCTTCGGCAAGTTTTACCAGCTCCGAGTACGTGACCCAATAGGGAGTTGGAATGATCACTTCATCGCCTTTATCGACCAAAGCAAGAATTGTATTTGCAAGGCTCTGCTTGGCACCGGTTGACACCACAATATTTCCCGGTTCATAATCCAGCCCATTATCCCGTTTCAGTTTTGTGCATACAGCCTGCCGCAGATCAAGATACCCAGCAACTGGTGTATAGTGGCTCCAATTGTCATCGATTGCCTGGATAGCTGCCTGTTTTATGTGGTCTGGTGTATTAAAATCGGGCTCCCCAAGACTGAGATCGATCACTTCAAAACCCTGTGATCTTAACTCACGGCCAAGCTTGGCCATTTTCAGCGTTTCGGGTTCGTTAAAGCGATGGAGTAAAGATGATAAATGCATTGCTCATAAAATTTTCGGGCGCAAAGATAGAAGTTCAAAAGTTTACAGTTTGCAGGTTCACGAGTTAGTTGATAACTTTTAAAAAGTTTGCACCGGCGGAAACTGGTGAACTTTTGAACTCGTGAACTACAAAACGATCTTCCCATCCTTCATATGCAGTATCCTGTCGCTCATTTCAGAGAGTTCTTCGTTATGCGTTACGATAAGAAAAGTCTGCTTGAATTGTTCGCGGAGCTGGAGGAACAATTGGTGAAGTTCGCGGGCATGAACGGAGTCAAGGTTGCCGGTAGGCTCATCAGCAAAAACGATAGCTGGTTTGTTGATCAGCGCGCGGGCAACGGCGACTCGCTGCTGTTCTCCGCCGCTAAGCGCCATCGGTTTATTATCAAGCCGGTCGTGAAGGCCGAGAATAGTGAGCAGGCGAACTGCTTCCTCTTCCGTTTGTTTTTTCTGGTTACCTGCGATCCAGCCCGGAATACATACGTTTTCCAGCGCCGTGAATTCAGGCAGCAGGTGGTGGAATTGAAAAACAAAACCAATATGATGATTTCGAAAATCTGCGAGCTTTTTTCCTTTCAACTGGTGGAGAGCTACATCCTTTAAGAAAATCTCCCCGCTGTCCGGCATGTCGAGTGTGCCCAGGATGTGCAGCAAGGTGCTTTTTCCGGCGCCGGATGATCCAACAATGCAAACGATCTCACTTTCTCCAATTTGCAGGTCAACGCCTTTCAAAACCTCCAGTTGCCCATAAGTCTTCTTAATGCCTTTTGCGCTTAACATGAGCCTGTTTTCCAAACGAAGAAACAAAAACCCCGGCAAAAAATTTTTTTTAAAAAGTGCTGGCCGCGAAGTGCATTTGGTTATTTCGTTACAACACTTACTTTTGCGCAAAATTTAAGAGGCTATGTTTTGGACTTTAGAATTAGCCAGCTATTTGGAAGATGCGCCGTGGCCTGCTACAAAAGATGAGTTGATTGACTATGCTATACGTTCCGGAGCCCCGATTGAAGTGGTTGAAAACCTGCAGGAACTCGAAGATGAAGGCGAGGTATATGAAAGCATTGAAGATATTTGGCCCGATTACCCCAGCCAGGAAGACTTTCTTTTTAATGAGGATGAATATTAACCGTGTTGATGAGAACCCTGTTCGGGTTTTCGTGCCCCGCAATTTTTTTTTACTTCCGCACCACATCAGTTACTTATTCAAAAATAATATCACTGCCTGTGCAAACTCGGGTGTTTGCAATGCTGAGTTATGCATGCCGGGCACAACTGCTTTTTCACTGAAAGGAAACACAACCGCCAATTGATCTGCGGAGCCATTGTCATCGTCGAGGTCGCCGTGAATTATAAGCACAGGTATCTTGATCGTTCTCAATGTAGATATGCTTGTTGACGGCTGATATTTCTGAAGTAGCGCCAGCGCGTGCTGATCTAGTCCAGCTTGTTGTACGTATTGTACCATGTCATGCAGTTCCGGTACTGTATCCGTTGTGAGCGCTTCGTAAAAGCGGATGCGTCGCGGCCATTCAGGATTTGTGAATTCAATGCCCATGCCGCCGAGGACAGCCTTATGAATACGTCGGTCCCACACCATCAATCGGCAGGTAATGATGGAGCCGCGCGAGTATCCGATCACATCATATTGAAATATCTTGAGCTTCGTGATCAACATCATCAGATCTTTTGTCTCTGCATCATTCATGTAAGCTTCGTCAGTATGTGGCTTATCTGATCTTCCGTTGCCGCGCATATCAATTAAGATCACTTTCCTGCCTGAAGCAACCAGGCTGTCGAACAAAGCAGTTCGTTTCCACGACTGGCTGTTAGAAATAAACCCATGTACCAACAGCGTGGGAAAACCATTGCCGTAGACTTCGTAATAAATTTTTGTGCTGTCGAATGAAACTAAATAACCGGAATCGGTTGCAACTTTTTCTTGCGCAAATGAACGACCTATGATCGCCAAAAAGATAAAAATGACTATCCGCGTATGCCGCATATTTATTTTTTAATCCTGGGATAGGAAAGGGTAACGATAATTTGTGGGCGGATTAAAAGTTTCTTTGATCGTCCGTGCGCTTAGCCAGCGATATAAGTTCAACATGCTACCCGCTTTATCATTGGTTCCGCTAGCTCGGGCGCCGCCGAACGGTTGCTGCCCAACAACGGCGCCTGTTGGTTTATCGTTTATGTAAAAGTTGCCGGCAGCATGTCTCAGCTTTTCCGTTGCCAGCGTGATCGCATCTCGGTCTCGGGCTATAATGCTGCCTGTAAGTGCATAAGGCGAAGTATTATTTACAAGCTCGATCGTTTCTTCAAACTTATTCTCGTCGTATACAAAGACCGTCAACACAGGACCGAATATTTCTTCGCATAGCGAAACGTAATTTGGATCTTTTGCTTCGATAACAGTTGGTTCAATAAAATAACCTTTCGTTTTGTCGTAGTTCCCACCTGCAATTATTTCCGCATTCGGATCGCTCTTCGCATTTTCGATATACCGGGTAATATTGTCAAAAGAATTTTCATCGATCACCGCGTTGATGAAATTGGAAAAATCTTCGACACTTCCCATTTTCATCGTCTTTAATTCCGCCGTTAATCTTTGTTTGATTTGATCAGCAAGGTTTGAAGGCAAGTATGCTCTCGATGCCGCTGAACATTTTTGTCCCTGGAATTCGAATGCACCTCGCGCCAGCGCTGTCACAACCACATCAACCTCTGCAGTTTTATGAACAAGCACAAAATCTTTACCGCCGGTTTCACCCACGATACGCGGATAAGATTTATATTTTCCTGCATTTTCACCGATCGTTTTCCACATATAATTGAAGACGCCGGTGCTGCCCGTAAAATGCACGCCTGCAAAATCCCGATGCGCAAAACAAACTTTACCAAGCGTTGGACCATCAACGTAGATCAAATTGATCACGCCATCCGGAAGTCCGGCTTCTTTTAAGATCCGCATGAACATCTGGGCCGCGAAGATCTGTGTGTGTGCAGGCTTCCAAACGACGACGTTACCGCACATGGCCGCACTTGTTGGAAGATTCCCGCCGATCGCAGTGAAATTGAAAGGTGTGATGGCGAGAACAAATCCTTCCAGCGGGCGCCATTCCATCCGGTTATGCATGCCGGGCGCCGAATTGGGTTGTTGTTTATATATCTCGCTTAAAAAATGCACATTGAAACGCAAAAAATCGATCAGTTCACACGCACTGTCGATTTCGGCCTGGAACGCATTCTTACTTTGTCCGAGCATAGTGGTCCCGTTCATGTGGTACCTGTATTTGCCAGCCATCAGGTCGGCTGTTCTCAGGAAAATATGAGCACGCTCTTCCCACGGCATATTGGCCCACGCTTCGCGTGCTTTCATGGCTGCCTCAATCGCCTGCCTTACGTGCCCTTCATCACCAGCATGGAAATAACCGAGTGTGTGCTGCAGTTCATGCGGCGGGTGCAAGGCAACTTTGTTACCGGTGCGTACCTCGTCGCCCCCAATATACATGGGCATGTCTGTGTCTCCGCTTTTTAATTCAGCCAACACCTTTTTCAATTGAACTCTTTCCGCAGAGCCCGGCGCATAATTTAAAACCGGCTCGTTCACGGGCATTGGGTAAGAGAAATATCCAAGATTCATATCGAAGATTTGCGCAAAGATATGTTTGACGTTTGATGTTTGAAGTTCGAGGTGCGGGCCTGATTTTTCACAACTTGTTTTTGTGAAATTTTTTAAACCAAACACAAGCTTTTCGTCTAACTTTCGATATCAAAAAAATAAATCCTAAAATTTCGTGCATATGAAACGGTTTCTTTTTGTTACATCATTTATAATAGCATCTGCAACGGCCGCAATGGCGCAGAAACTAGCCGCTGCTGAAGTAAAAGACATGGTCAATAATAAAACGTACGTGTTCGAAGCGGAGACCGCGCGGCCAACCGCCGGCGGCATCAGGCATTTGACGCCGGGTTACACGTTAAAAGTAAATGGCGACTCGTTGAGTGCCGATCTGCCGTACTACGGAAAATCATATACAGCACCTATGAACCCGTCCGACGTTGGCATCAAGGTAACTACTACGGATTTTGATTACAAGGTTGCTAATGGTAAGAAAAACAGCTACGACGTATCGATCAAGGCAAGAGACAAAGCATATAATTCGGAGTTCAATCTCACGGTGTACGACAATGGCACTGCATACCTGCAGGTTTCAAGCCCTGATCGGCAATCGATCTCATTTAACGGTTATATAAAAGCGGTTAAGTAAACGGACGAATTTTTGGTGAACCGGTTGTTGAGAACTCATACAACCGGTTTGCTTTTTAATGAGGTCGCAGAATAGGTTTGACAAATCTTCTGCAACAGCCTACCAGCTACACTTTAAACGCAAAGCACAAACTGCTGACTATATTTGCGCAAAACATGCCGATGGAAGGTAAAACGACGAATGAAAGTGTTACGGTGATGAACGAGATCGTGTTGCCAAATGACACGAATGGATTTGGTAACCTCATGGGTGGACGCCTGATGTACTGGATGGACATCGCAGCGGC
>DASQJI010000248.1:0-2842 GCA_035631175.1 Parafilimonas sp. | reverse complement strand
CCCAATGATGACTCCCAGCACTGTAACGACGGGGTGCACGTCAGCCATTTTTTTTGCCAAAACAAATCGCACCACATTATCAAGACTGCCAAGAACAATAGCACCATAAAGCAGGACGAAAATTCCCTGCCATGTGTGTCCGGTGATCAAGAGATAACCGGCAGACGGTACCCACACGAGCCCAGTTCCAATAACCGGTATCAATGCGGAAAATCCCGTGATCACCGCCCAAAATCCAGCCTCGTCCAAACCGGCTATGAGATAACAAATAAAACTGAACAAGCCCTGCACTACCGCAATAGCGGGAATGCCTACAGAATTGCTGAACGTTTGATGCACCAGTTCGTCACCGAATATTTTAATTTTGTCTTTCTTGAACGGCAGGTAGAAAACGATAGCCGCTTCCATACGGTTTACATTCTGTATCATAAAATACAAAAAGAAATACATCATCAGGATGGTGGTAATGAAACCGAGGCCTTGCGTAAAGATCACGGATAATAAACTGGACGTGTATGATTGGATGGTCTTAAGCGTATTGTCGGAAATGAGATCCATGTGAATTTTTTGCTTGATGATCGCATCTACCTGTTTCATCGAATCGGTGATGAGCGAGGGATTTGCCAACACGGCACTAATCTTGTTATACAAAAGGCTGACAAGCGCGGCGATCGGCAGCAATATCAAAAAGAAGGAGATGATGATAACCAGCACGGCAGTCATACTTTTGCTCCATCTTTTTTTTGTAACAAGCCAGATGATGAATGGCTTGCTCAATACATAAAACATCATTGCACCAAGAAATGCGGAAACGAATTGTTTCAAACTGGCAAATAAGAAAACAGCGAAAATTAAAATAATGGCTAAGAAAACGTACCGGTTGATCTTATAATTATTTGTACTTTCCATAGGCGAATTTAGTCATCAAAATTTTTAGAAATTTTAAATATTATTTCATCCAATAAATTCCACATTCATGAATACAAATCAAAGGTTTTTATCCGGAATCATTCTCGGCGTTGCAGCCGGAGTTGCCATCGCGCTTTTTTCACAGAGCCGCCGTGGAAGGGAAATATTAGCTGAAGTTACTGACGCAGCCGGCGAGGCTGGCGAAAACTTAAAGAGCAAATTCAGCGACTTTGAAGACCAGGCGAAAGACCTCTTGAAGAAAGGCAAAGCATTTATCGATGAGCTCGAAAGCAAGGCGAAAAATGTGGCGGGTTCGGTTTTTGATTAATTTAGTTCTTAAATAGCAAAAATGCCGGAAGAAGAAAACTATTTTCAAGAGACTAAAAGAAGAATAAAGCAGTATATCGACCAGCGCATTTTACTCATGCGGCTGCAGCTTACAGAAAAGGTATCGCGCATTGCTGCTGCATTGATCACGACGTTCCTTGTTGCAGTGGTGGGTGTTTTCCTGTTGATCTTTATTAGCATCGCGGCGGGTCTGTGGCTGGCCCAGCTGACTGGCAGCCTGGCAGCCGGTTTTGGAATTGTAGCCCTATTTTATTTCGTCGTGTTTTTGTTTATTGTGCTGTTTATGAAAAAGATCCTTCAGAATTTTTTCATCAACAAATTCATTCACCTGATCCACAAAAAAGATTAGCATGGCTACCAGGATAACTTCAGCAAACGGCGTGTATGATCTCTCGGAAGTTAAGACGCTAAAAGATTTGCGTGAAGAGATAGGTTTTATTCGTGCATCCATTAAAAAAGATGAAGTGGAGCTTGAAGCACGGCTTCACAGGATGCCGCAGGAAGCATTAAAGGTGACCGCGGATGCAGTGCTTCCTGGTTTTTTAAACCGGATGATCGCAAATGGATCGTGGAAGATCCTGGCAAGTGGTGCAGGCCTTTTGGTAAACCCGTTTTCAAAAAAATACACTTTCAGTAAAAGCATCGTAAGTGGCGCAAAGAGATTGGGATTAGTTGCGTTGATGAGAGGTGCTTACAACCTATGGAAAAGCAAGCGATCGGGCGCTCCAACACCGTTAGCAGTAACGAGCAAAACAACACCAACCATAAAGAAAGTACCGCCGCCAAAAACTAAGTGACAGACCCTTCTTCGGTATCGAATCTTTGCACTTCGTGAATACCATTAAGCTGTTTCAGCCGGTTCACTAATTCGTCCAGTTCTTCCTTATCGTGCACGAACACCTTTATCGTGCCCTCAAACACTCCCTCCCCCGATTCAATCGTTAGCGCCGCAATGTTGATCCGCAATTCCCCGCTGATCACATTCGTGATCTTGTTTATAACGCCCACGTCATCCATACCGATGATTCGCAAACCGGTGAGAAACGAGATCTCTTTGTTCTTCGCCCATTTTGTTTTAACGATTCTCGGCGCATAGTTCGCCATCAGCCGCGCCGCGTTCGGACAATTTGTGCGATGAATAATAAGGCCTTTCCCTGTGCTCACAAAACCAAATACATCGTCACCCGGGATCGGGTTACAACATTTTGCCAGCGAATATTTTATTTTGTCTCCGCTCTCACCAAAAATGATCAGTTCCGAATCTTTTTTGTGGGACGGCTTGAATTCCTCATGCTTGATCTCTGTTATTACTTTCTGCGGTTTTGGAGCTTCTATTTTATCACCTGAGACGCTAAACTCTTTCAACTCTTTTAGGTCTGTGTGCTTAACGGCGATATTGTAGAATAGATCAAGCTGCGAAGGAGCCTTGTAATAATTCACCAGTTCATCAATGTTGTGCTGGTTCAATGCGGCGCCGACGCCTTCAAGTTTTTTCTGAAGTATGTATTTACCGTCGTCGGCTATTTTTCTTTTTTCCTCTTTGAGCGAGTCCTTGATCTTGCTTTTTGCCTTTGCGGTAACGACG
>DASQJI010000247.1:0-3416 GCA_035631175.1 Parafilimonas sp. | reverse complement strand
TCGTTGGAAGCAACAATGAACTCACTTCCCAATATTCAGTGCGGGGAGGCAGTTATGATGAGAACCTGATCTACGTAAATGATTTTGAGATCTACAGGCCGTTTCTTGTACAAAGTGGCCAGCAGGAAGGTTTAAGTTTCATCAACCCGGAACTCACAAGCAGCGTGAGATTTTACAACGGTGGCTTCCCTGCAAAGTATGGAGACAAACTCAGCTCTGCATTGGATGTCACTTATAACAAGCCTGTATCGAATGGTGGGTCGCTTTACTTAGGTTTACTTGAACAGGGGCTACACCTCGAAGGTGTGCTGGATAACAGGAAGGTCACCTATCTTATAGGAGTTCGCAATCGAAGTAATAAAAGTTTATTAAGCAGCCAGAACACGCAGGGTAATTATATTCCGTCATCAATTGACTTACAGGGACTCATCACGTGGCAGGCTGCAAAAAAGCTAAGGCTCGAAGCGTTTGCAAACTTGTCCGGCACGAAGTTCTCTTTCGTTCCAACAGAGTCACAGCTTACGTCTTCCGTTTTCACACCCTATTTTTCCGGAAGTATTGGCCTGGATGTTTTTTATGAAGGACAGGAAAAAGATAAGTATGCGACTCACTTTGCAGGGCTAACGGCCGTACAGCAACTGAATGCAAGATTGCAACTTAAATGGCTGGTGAGTTATTATAACGATGATGAAGAAGAGAACCGCGACATTTCCGGAGCGTATCTTTTTGGAGAGCGAAATTTTGATAATGGCAATAACGGTTCCATCACAAATCCATTAGGTGCGGGCGTCGATCAGAATTACGCGCGGAATGAATTGAACATTGACGTCTACAGTTTATCGCACAAAGGCAGTTTTGCAAATGGCAGGCATTATTTTTTGTGGGGAAACACCATCGATTTTCAAAGCATCAACAGTCATGTGCATCAGTTCGAATACCTCGATTCGGCGGGTTACTCGTTGCCCTATGATCCGTTTTCTGCTTCAATTTTTTATCATGCAAATCACGACACAGATTTTTCTGTTGCAAGGTTCAGCGGATACTTAGAAGATAATATACAATTCAAAGATTCGTCTGATTTCACATTTCAGGCTGGTATCCGCTATAATTACAACACATTGAATAATGAGTTTTTGGTTTCCCCGCGCATCGGGTTTTCATTCACACCGCGGAACTGGAACAAAGATGTCATTTTCAAAGGCTCGGCAGGCATTTACGATCAGCCACCGTTTTATCGCGAGATGGTACGATATGATGGCTCCATAAACACTGCGTTGAGATCCCAAAAAAGCTGGCAGGCAAGTTTGGGGCTCGATTATAATCTCCCCTTGTGGAACGGCCCCGGGCGCATAACCACTGAAGTTTATTATAAAAATATGTGGGACGTCGTGCCCTACGACGTTGACAACGTGCAACTGCATTATTACGGCGAAAACATGGCTAAGGCTTATGCAGTTGGGATGGAGACTAGGCTATTCGCAAATCTTGTGAAAGATGCCGAAAGCTGGATCAGCCTTGGGATCATGCAAACGAAGGAGAATTTAAACAACGATACTTACACGGATTATTATAATGCGCAAGGCGAACTGATAACTGTTGGAACAGGTGACAAGGTTGTAACAGACAGTGCAGTGAACGAGGTGGGCTGGCTTCGTCGTCCAAACGATCGCCGTATTACTTTTGGCATGTTCATCCAGGATTATCTCAGCACTAATAAAAACATCAGGGTTTATTTCACGGTGCTGTATGGCAGCAATTTGCCATATAACATTCCGGGCAGTACACGTTACCGAAATGCACTGGAGATCGATCCATATTTGCGTGCGGATATTGGCTTCGGCGCATTGTTATTTGACCCGGAAAAACATCATCGCAGCCATTCGCCGTTCAGAAATTTCAAAAGTATGTGGGCAAGCTTAGAAATTTTCAACGTCGTGGACCGGGCAAATACGATCAGTTATCAATTGATCAAAGATTATAGCAATAATATTTACGCTTTGCCAAACCGGCTAACGCCGAGGATGGTAAATTTTAAAATTGCGGCGAGTTGGTGAAGTGTGAAGCAATGTTCTTAACGGCGTTTACCAGCACGATAGGCAATCCATGCAGCAACGGAACGCCGGAAAAACGAGATGTGGGCCAAACTGAACGTAGGTGAAAAACTATACGACTTCGCCCTCTAAATCGTAATCGTAGGCCTTTGTGATTTTTGCGTTGACAAATTCACCAACAGGAAGTTCTTTGTGCGAGTGGATGATGACCTCATTATCTACCTCGACGCTGTCGAATTCGGTGCGGCCGAGATAACGACCGGCTTCCTTTTTATCGATGAGGACCTTGTACACTTGTCCGATCTTTTCTCGGTTCTTCTCATAACTGATTCCCTGCTGCAATTCCATGATCTCTTCCGCTCTCTCCTGCTTTTCTTCCGGAGTAACATCATCGGCTAACTCGTAGCCTGAAGTTCCTTCCTCATGACTGTAAGTGAAAATACCTACACGATCGAAACGCTGTTCGTTCAAAAAGCTTTTGAGTTCTTCTACATCATCCCTCGTTTCACCCGGAAAACCAGCGATCAATGTTGTGCGCAGGCAAATCCCTGGAATCTTTTCACGAACGATACTTAGCGTTTCCTGCATCTCTGCTTTCGTGCTTTGCCTGCGCATTGACTTAAGCATATGATCGCTTGCATGCTGCAGAGGCATGTCAAGATAATTGCAAATGTTGCTCCGTTCTCTCATCACATCCAACACCTCGAATGGAAATTTATTTGGATATGCATAATGCAGGCGCATCCATTCCAATCCCTGCACATCGCTCAAATGTTTGAGCAAATCAGCAAGCATGCGCTTTTTGTAAATGTCCAAACCATAATAAGTAAGTTCCTGGGCGATCAGCATGATCTCCTTCACGCCCTTTCTCACCAAACCTTCTGCTTCAGCCACGATCGATTCGATCGGTTTACTGATATGCGGGCCGCGCATAAGCGGAATCGCACAAAAAGCGCAGGTACGATTGCAACCTTCGCTAATCTTTAAATACGCATAATGTTTCGGCGTGCTTAGTAACCGTTCACCGAGCAATTCGGTTTTGTAATCTGCATTGAGCTGCCTAAGGATCAAAGGAAGTTGCAATGTTCCAAACCATGCGTCAACCTCCGGAATTTCTGATTCAAGATCGTTCCTGTAGCGTTCGCTCAAGCAACCTGTAACATAAACCTTGTCCAGCCGGCCGCGTTTCTTAAGATCAACCTGCTCCAGGATCGTGTTAATACTTTCTTCCTTTGCTTTATCTATAAATCCGCAGGTATTCACTACCACAATATTGTGATCGAGTTTAGCATTTTCATGCACGACATCTATCTCATTCGCCTGCAACTGGCCGCTCAGCACTTCGCTGTCAACGAGGTTTTTGCT
>DASQJI010000246.1:0-2427 GCA_035631175.1 Parafilimonas sp. | reverse complement strand
AGTTGCCGGCATACGTTGTTGCATGCGTGGGCGGTGGCAGTAATGCAGCCGGTGCATTTTATAATTTTTTAGATGACCTTTCTGTGCAGCTAGTTGCGGTGGAAGCGGCGGGATGTGGTATCAACAGTGGCATGAGCGCCGCAACTACACAACTCGGTAAACCGGGCATCTTACATGGAAGCAAAAGCCTGGTGATGCAAACTGCAGACGGGCAGGTTGTGGAACCGCATAGCATTTCGGCAGGATTAGATTATCCCGGCATCGGTCCTATGCACGCAAATCTTTATGAAACAGGTCGCGCAAAATTTTTGTCAGCCACCGATGACGAAGCGGTCGAAGCTGCATTTCACCTGACGAAGCTGGAAGGAATTATCCCGGCATTGGAAAGTGCACATGCATTGGCTGCGCTGAAGCAATTGCGATTTAGAGCATCCGACGTTGTAGTGCTTTGCCTCAGCGGAAGAGGTGATAAGGACCTGGCAACGTACATGAAGGCAATGCCTTTGGCCGACCAGTAAAAACAAAAATCTTCATTGTTATTGAAATGAACAGACTAACGCAGCTTTTCGATAATCTTTCTTTGGCGACGGAAAAACGAGGGCTCCTAAACGTTTACTGCACGGCCGGCTATCCACAATTAGACAGTACACTTAAAGTGATGAAGGCATTGCAAGATAGTGGTGCTGATATAATTGAGCTCGGCATGCCTTACAGCGACCCTTTGGCAGACGGCCCTATTATACAGGCAAGCAGCGCAAAGGCTTTGCAAAATGGTATGACGATCGAAAAGCTTTTCGAACAATTGCGCAGTTTTCGAAATAGCGATCCCGCCGGAGACGGCGGCATTTATATACCCGTAATACTGATGGGCTATATGAACCCGGTGCTACAGTTTGGATTTGAAAAATTTTGCAAATACGCCGCGGATATGCCTGTCGACGGGCTGATACTTCCAGATCTGCCCGAGTATGAATTCGAAAATGAATATGGTCCGATCATTAAAAGGTATGGTTTGGATTTTATTTTTCTTGTTACGCCAGAAACTTCCGACGAACGAATAAGAAAGCTTGATCAGTTGAGCACCGGCTTCTTGTACGCGGTATCGTCTTCATCAACAACGGGCAAACAAAAAGATTTTGCTGAAGTCGAAAATTACTTACAGCGGTTACAGGATATGAAGCTTAAGAATCCCGTGCTGGTCGGTTTCGGTATAAAAGATAAGAACAGTTTCGAAGCGGCCTGCAGGCACGCGACTGGCGCAATAATCGGCAGCGCCTATATAAAAGCGATTGAAGAAACAGATGACGTGGAGATGGCGACAAAACAATTCCTTTCATCCATTCTCGGCTAGCTTGCTATCGCGGTTTCATGATTTATTTTTAATTTGGCGGCAATTTCTTAAATAGTACTTGCAATGATAATGAGGAAAGCGGTTGTTTTTTTAATGTTTATCCCCTTATTGGCTCACGCACAAGGCAAAACATCATTTCTTATCACTGGCAGCATCAAGTCGGTACCCGACAGCACCCAGGTGATCTTACTTGATTTCAACGGAACAGATACCCTGGCAGTCACCACTCAGCAGCGCGGCACATTTTCACTGCGCGGCTCTGTTGGAAATACAGATGCACGCATAATACTTTTCCCTACGTTACAGCGACGAATGGTCTTGTTTATGGGTAACGACACCGTTCAGATCGCCGGGAATAGCGAATTCACCGACGTTGTGATCACCGGTTCGCCCAGCAATCTCGATTATGAAGAATTTATTTACGACATCAAGCCGCTGAACGATTATGTAGAATTCTACCGTAATCAAATGATGTCAGCAACATCCCAGGGAATGCATGATTCAGCAGTGATCATGCTGAACACAGCGTATAATATTTATCAGAACGCAATAGACCGTTTTCTCACGCGTAAAAAAAATTCGCCGGTCTCTGCATTAGTGCTTGCATACAGTTATGACACTGATCCCAACCGCGATGTAGTGTTGCTTCAGAAAAGATATAATCAACTCGGTTCTGTTGCTTTGCAAAGCCAGTTTGCGAAAAACGTCGCAAATGTGATAAAGGATGATATGATCGGCGCCGTAGGTACTCAGGCTCTCGATTTCTCGCAGGCAGATACTTCCGGCAATACTGTTTCCCTCTCGCAATTCAAAGGCAAATATGTGCTCGTAGATTTTTGGGCGAGCTGGTGTCGTCCATGCAGAATGGAAAATCCGAATGTCGTCGCTGCATACAACAAATACAAGAATAAGAATTTTACAATTTTGGGAGTGTCGCTCGACCAGGAAAGAAATAACTGGTTACAGGCGATCCGCCATGATAGTCTTCAGTGGACGCATGTGAGCGATCTGAAGCAATTTCAAAATGCCATCGCACAATTATATCATATCAACCAAATTCCTCAAAACATCCTCGT
>DASQJI010000245.1:0-1696 GCA_035631175.1 Parafilimonas sp. | reverse complement strand
ATAAAAGCGTCGCGAATTCGCAAATGGTCTTTCCACGCGCCGATAAAGCGTTGCACATCGATTAGAAAACATGGGGCGATCTCCATAACGTCGAATGGAAAGTTGAAATATTCGCGCAGCGATTCCTTACTTACGGAAGAGCGAAAAATATAACCGTTGCCTTCATTCATCCTTCTATCAAAGGCCTGTTGTAAATCAGGTGCGGAAGGAAAGGCCAACATATTTTTTTCAGCGATGCAGCCGCTGTTCACCGTTTTTGAAAAGTCACCGTATTCTTTGCGAACAAATGGTAAAAGTTCATCAGCGAGCCAGGTAGTGACCACACGCCTGCCGGTAACCGGGTTTATGAGCCCACTTGCTACCTTGCTTGCTGAATTCCCGTTCGTATTATCGATTACTAACACAGACCGTCCTGCTTTTAATAAATAATAACTAAGCCAGGTACCGCATAGCCCTTGCCCTATTATAAGATAATCAACAGTCATCAGTAGTTAGCGTAATTTTTAAAATATCCGGCAAAGAGGACAGTGAAAAATTTCAATGCTTAAAGTTATGACAGCAACCATAAGCTCGGTCCGGATGGCTGAGCGGAACTTTCCCTGGAACAGGCGCTGCTAAGTTTCGCAAATAAAGATTGCATTTTCTTTGTTCGAAACTATACCTCTTGTGCGTAGTGGCACAAAAAAACCGCCCATATGAGCGGTTCCGTTTCAATAAAAAAATGTGTTAGGGTGCGTAGTTCACTATCTGTCCAAGCCCGAACGTCTGTGCGCCTGTTCCATTATACGAACCTTGCGCGAATAGCGTGTAAACTTTGCCGCCATCCAGGTTTCCGTTGTGGCTCCATAAAGTAGTGCCGTCGACCATTTTTAATTGCAGCGTATAGTTTCCGGCGGGGATCTCTACAAAATTTGCGAAGCTCGGATTTACTGACTGGTCGTTAAATGCGCGGCTTTGGAATGGTGTCGCCAGTACGTTGTTCGCAGTAGAATCAAAAAGGCTGAGGGGTTGCGGCACGCTCGGAGAAAAGTTAAAAAATCTTACATACACTGAGTCGCCTGGCGGCTTTGGAAATACATCAGGCACGACGGAAGATTTAACTTCGCTGAAAGAATCCACCAAAAAATAGCTGTACACTTTATTCGCTTCGATAGTCACATTATTTGAGATCGCCGCCGTTGATGAACCGGAAGGATAAAACGCAAAATTATAAGTGCCGGCGTTCGCACTGTAATACGGTGTATATGTTCCAAATGAAATACCTGTATCAATCATATCCTGGTTATTGATCGTGAGGTTTAAAGCAGGCGCATCAGGAGATACGTTCGCCACCAGGAAAAAGCCGGTCGTCGGATTGGAAGTACTGTTATCGTTGCATGATATTACAAGGGCCAAAAAAAGCAGAGCCGAAATACTGCTGACGATCTTTTTCATAATTGAATTTTTATAAAAATTTTATTTTAAAACGCGGTTTCCGCAAAGATTATGCAAATAAGAGACTTGCAAAATGTTAAAACGTTTCAAATTGTTTCCGCTTATTTTCAATGTTTCTGACTGTATGTGCAATGAAAACGTTGCAAGGCAGTTATCACTAACTTTACCACGATCGCATGCCACACGAAGCCATTTCTGTTTTTGATATGCTCAAGATAGGGGTCGGCCCGTCAAGCTCCCATACCCTGGGCCCATGGCGCGC
>DASQJI010000244.1:0-2667 GCA_035631175.1 Parafilimonas sp. | reverse complement strand
CTCAGTGGTTACAGCACTTTAAAGGAAGACGTAGATTGTTATTTACGTTGGTGTTCGGGTACTAGCGACTGCATTGTAAAATACCCGGAACAAGACCCACATCCTGATATTGTATTCGGCGAGCGTTGAACAAAACAATTTCCGAACTTATTGCTTGCCCGTCAAAGATTTTATCAAGGCAATTTCTTTCGGGTCGTATGGTGTTCCGTCTTGTCTGAAAATGTCATGAAACCAAACCTTCGGCTCTTCGCCATTTGGCATCGGTGTATCCCATGCATAAATGGTGTTTGTCTTTCCTGAAACCAGTCCCCAGTTTATTGCTACGATGTTATTCGCTTTCAGGATGGGCATAATGTTATCAAACCTGCTGTCTCGAAGCCTTGCCATGTATTCGGTGCAAACCAAAGGGCGGCCATATTTCTTCAATGTGTCGATCACCAACTGATGTTGCTTTTCATTTTCATAATCGTGATATGATATAACGTCCGAGTTCGCAAGCTGGTATGCGTTCAAATCGTTGAGTTTCGGATTCCAAACACCCGCTGTTAAGGGTTGATGTGGGTTCACTTGTCTTGCCCACAAAAAAACATTTTGCAGCAACGGCAAACTTTTGTTCCCGTAATCAGAATTTCCCGGTTCGTTGTACAGGTCCCAGCATAAAATCCTTTTGTCATGTTTGAAAGTTTTCAAAATATCTTTCAGATAAGTTTCCAGTTCATTCACAAGCGCAGGATCATCATAATATAATTTTCCCGGGTCGCGCAACCAACCGGAATTATGAATGCCTTGTTTCGGTAAAGGCTGCTTACCTGGCTTGTAAGCCTCGTTCCAGCAATCGTCAAACAGTACAAAAATGGTTATGATGTGATGACGGTTCGCAATCGCCAGGTATTGATTCAACCGGTCTTTAAAACCATTTTTGTCAACTTCCCATGCCACATGATGTAGAAACACACGCATGCAATTCAATCCAATTCCTTCAGCGTAGCCCAGCTCGCGGTTAATGGTTCCCGTATCAAACGTTTCCGCCTGCCACATTTCAAGCTGGTTAATGGCAGTGCTCGGAATAAAGTCGCAACCTCTCAGCCAGCCTTTGTGCTCATACCATTCATTCGCTTTTTGTGCAGACCAAACAGCTCTTGCTTTTTGCGCGTCAGTTTTCGCAAGCAGAACAAGGAAAAGCAGTGTCAGAATTAGTTTAAATCGTTTCATAGTTGTTTTTAATTTTTGCCGCTCCCGATTTTTTCCGAAGGGCTTGCGATCTCAACACCTTCTTTCACCGGCTCACCGAAATTTGGAGTGCCGTCGGCATTCCACGTAAACATTTGCGTTCTTGGTGACCGGTATAATCCGCAGCCCTGCAATTCTTTTGAGTTGGCATGATATAAGATCCAATACTGTTTGCTGTCCGGTGATTTAAAAAAAGAATTGTGCCCGGGTGCATACACGCCATTTTTTTGAGATCCGATAAATACCGGTTCTTTACTTTTTTGCCATGCTGAGGAATCCAATAGATTTCCATTGCCTGTAAAACTCAACATGCCCAATGCGTATGCATCTGTCCAGCACCCGCTTGCAGAATACACAATAAACAATCTTCCATCATGCTCAAGAAATTGGGGCCCTTCATTCACACTTACGTGCGGGGGATTTTGTGCATCATGCAAATCGCCTTTCGTTTCCCACTGAAGTTCCGGCTTTGATATGCGCACCCTTTCACCTTCAATTGTCCACGGATTTTTCATTCGCGCAATATATATATCCTGCTCACCATTCTTATCTCCTTCCCAACCCGACCATGTGATGTACAATTTATGTTTGAATTCGAACACGTCAGCATCTATCGCCCATTTATCAGTGGCATCCGATACTTTGCCTTTTAACTGCCAATCACCGGCCATCGGATCGCGCGAAGAATTTTCCAATACATAAATACGATGATGAATATTTTTTCCATCATCAGCAGCGAAATAAACGTACCACTTTCCACGCAAAAAGAGTATTTCAGGAGCCCACAATTCTTCCGAATACGGGCGGCCTGCGGGCGGCCGAAAAATTGTTCTGTGCTCCGCTGTTTTAAGCTCGGACAAATTTTTTGTTTTCCAAATTACAATGCTATCGGCTAAGGTGTTCGTGTAATAATAATATCCGTCTTTATAAAAACTGTAAGGGTCTGCGCCTGATTTTAGCAACGGGTTCGTAAATGTTTTTTGCTGCGCAGTAACAAGAAGCGCACTTACTGTCGCAGTAAATAAAAAAAGCGAACACTTCATCTGCTATTTACCTGAAGGTTTTTTTATTGGCGCATCAATAGCAACCGTGCGCGCAAAATTAGGCGTTCGATCCGCATTCCATGTGAACTTTTGCATTCTCGGATTCCGGCTATCGCCACAGCCTAAACCGCTTTGAGGGTTTGCATGGATAAAAGATCCATTGTCGGAGCCATCCGGCGAAACAAAAAAACCGTTATGGGCGGCCAGCAAAATATTTATATCGCAAAGCTTTTAAATCTTTATACGATTAAAGGCAGCCGTGTTTTAATTTCTTCTCCAACTTATAAACTCTATCCGGACCACAAAGATTAAGATGAGCCATTGTATTCAAACAGAGACGCGTCGATCGCCCAATTATCTGGCGGGTCACTTAATTCTCCTTTTAATTGCCAAT
>DASQJI010000243.1:0-1547 GCA_035631175.1 Parafilimonas sp. | reverse complement strand
TCATGATTATTTATGGCGCTGCACGAAAGAACTTCCGGAAAGAGGCCGCATCGGAATTTTCAATCGGTCGTATTATGAAGAAGTGTTAGTGGTGCGTGTGCATGAACAACTATTGCGGAGCCAAAAACTTCCCGCGGAACTAATAACAAAAGATATTTGGGACGAACGTCTTAAAGACATCAGGCGTTTCGAAAATTATCTCAATCGCAATGGTACGCTTGTATGTAAGTTCTTTTTAAATGTCTCGGCGAAAGAGCAGAAAAAGCGTTTTCTCGAACGCATCGATAATCCTGATAAGAATTGGAAATTTTCTGCATCCGATGCAAAAGAAAGAAAGTATTGGAAAGACTATATGAATGCTTATGAAGAACTGATCAAAAACACGGCGACGGAAAAATCGCCATGGTACGTGGTGCCGGCCGACAACAAAGCTTTTGCGCGCATTGTAGTTGCGTCGGCGATCATCAATACCCTTGACTCGATCGGTTTGAAATACCCCACTGTGAGCAAGGAAAAACTGGCCGAGCTGGCGGAAATAAAAATGCAACTGGAAGCCGAAGAGTAAAGCCCAAAAGAATTTGAAAATTTTCTGCGATGAGTAAGTCCAAACTAAAAAAAGAAGTTGACGCTCCCCAACCGGCGAACAAAGAGCAAACCCTTAAGCAGGCTATTCTAAATAACCTGTACTATATCCAGGGTAAACCCGCAGACCTCGCGACACTGAACGACTGGTATATTGCAGTCGCATTCACCGTACGCGCCAGGCTCATGGAGAACTGGGTGGCTTCGCTAAAAAGATTACGCGACAAAGACCTTAAGATTGTCGCTTATTTATCTGCTGAATTCTTAATGGGGCCTCATCTTGGTAACGCGCTCATCAACCTGGGCCTTTATGATGAAATGAAAGAAGCCGTCGAGGCACTGGGTCTCGATCTTGACAAAGTAATCGCGCAGGAAGAAGAGCCCGGCCTCGGCAATGGAGGGCTGGGAAGGCTTGCCGCATGTTATCTTGATTCGATGACAACCCTCGGTGTTCCCGCGGTTGGTTATGGCATTCGATATGAGTTTGGAATTTTTGATCAACAAATACACAACGGATGGCAGGTTGAAATTGCAGACCGTTGGTTGCGCAAGGGAAACCCGTGGGAGATCGCCAGGCCCGAAGTTTCGCATAGGGTGAAATTTGGCGGCCACACTGAAAATTACACGGATGAGAACGGCAATTACCGGGTAAGGTGGATTCATGGTCATGAAGTGAACGGTGTGGCATATGATACACCGGTTCCCGGCTATAAAAACAATGCCGTTAATTTATTAAGACTTTGGAAGTCGGAAGCTGTGGAGGATTTTGATTTCAGCACTTTCAATCAAGGCGATTATCTCGGAGCCGTAAATCAAAAGGTTGCGTCTGAAACAATTTCAAAAGTTCTTTATCCCAACGATGTGCCCGATGCCGGCAAGCGACTGAGACTGTCTCAACAATATTTTTTTGTTTCGTGTTCGTTACAAAATGTTCTTTACCTGCAGAAGTTGCGCGACCTTTCTAT
>DASQJI010000242.1:0-1740 GCA_035631175.1 Parafilimonas sp. | reverse complement strand
CTGTCGGTTAAGACCACGTCAGCCAGGTTAAGATAATTTGCCGTTTTTATGGTAATGAGTTCCGGATCGCCCGGGCCGGCCGAAGCCAGGATTACCTTTCCATTAAAGTGTTCGTTCTTCATCTTTAAACGAATAATTTATAGTTTGATCGTTTGCTTACGCTTAAGGCATCAGCAAACGCTATGGCTTTGCAAATCGAAAAAGAAATAAAAAAATTGAAAACGGTTTAGAGAACGTCCGTCGCGGCGGACAAGTCGCAAGAATTAGTTCTTACAACAACAGCGGGAATGCATTCGGCAACAACAACACACAGCCTTCAAAGTTGAGGTGGTCAGGACTTGTGTTTGCGGTTTTGAAATGAATGTTGCCTTTTTCATGTTTTTAAATTTAACAGTGATTGAATCTGACAATCACTTATCAATATTTACCAGCAATGCCTGAAACAAAAAAGCACTGCTGATAAATCAGAAGTGCTTTCGTTATAACATTTTTGTGTTTTTAACTTGCATCTGACTTATCTATCCTGATATCCATCGGGATGGAGTTAGCACCATACCTCGGTTTTCACCGGGCTGGTTGCTAAGGCTTCGCGGGGCCATTTCCCTCAGCCTTTCTTGATAAGTAATAATTAAAGAGCTGCAACAAATGTAGTTGATAAATTTTGTTGTTGCGGTTACTGGCGAAAGAATTTCCAAAAATTTTTCTTTACGTAAGCAAACTAACATTTGTTCTTTCATTTGGTTTTTCGTTCTCGGATAAAATTAGTGATCTCACGAACGATCCTGCTGAAGTAAAAAAATGTACTGATGTGCCCGCATCGCATTTCAAACACCTCAGGGCAGTTGTATATCTGCCATAACAAAACCTGGTATCGTGTTGGCACGATTGGATCATACAGGCTGATAAATTGTTTTATGTGCTTTGCTTTGCAACGGTCTCCGAGATACAGCTGATCAGCAATTGCCCAGGCTTTATTTAGCTGCTCTTCTGAAACTCCTTTGCGGGCAATATCCTGTTTCACAAACTTCGTGAGTGTGCCATGCCAGGCAATACTGCCCAGTTTTGCTCCTGTGATGATCGGAAAATAAAAATCAATTTCTTCAACATCACATGCAAGGCCGCCCTGGAATCCGCCGCTGCTAATGCCAATGATGCCGATGTATTTATACGTTTGCCTGAAACGATTAATGAGGAATCTAAGCTCCGCGACCTGCTGCCTGAAATTCATCACAGTCAAAAAAATGTTTCCACTTATAAATAACTCGCCGGAAAATGTACCGGGTACTTTTCGTTCCTGGTGAAATGGTTTTGTGACGAGGCAACAGTCAATGTTATTTTTCAAAAATTGTTTGCACATTCCTTCCTCCGCCGACAGATCAGGTCTTGCCCAACCGGGCACTACTAGTAATATGGTGTCCGACGACGAGTTGCCGAAAAAGCGATAGTATGCAGTATTGTTTTCATGCCAGGGCGTTTGGACCGGAGAGGGGAACGAATAAACCGTGAACCCGTTCGCGTTTTTTCGGTGAAGTTGCTGCACGCATTCTTCCGAAGGTGGTTGAAAGATCCTGTAAAAGAGTTCAGGCTTATCAAAACAAGGCTTTACCCGTTGAAAGAAATCGTCAATCGAATACACTGCACCGTCAAAATGATCTTTCTTCAGCAGGATTGAACATTTTTTATCGTGGGTTAGAAGAATGTTGAGCTCATCAATACAATAACATCCTGCCTTCCACAAAT
>DASQJI010000241.1:0-2307 GCA_035631175.1 Parafilimonas sp. | reverse complement strand
TGATCGATCACATAAAGCCAATCCCTTGTATTCTGGCCCTTTCCGTAAACAGGCAGTGGTTTCTTTTGAATAATGTTATTAATGAAAAGCGGGATCAATTTTTCGGGAAATTGGTTGGGCCCATAATTATTTGAACAGTTTGTTATCACGTAAGGAATGTCATAAGTTTCACCGTATGCACGCACAAAATGATCGGAAGAAGCTTTACTGGCCGAGTAAGGAGAATTTGGCGCATAGGATGTTTCCTCGGTAAAAAAGCCTTCGCTTCCGAGCGTGCCGAATACTTCGTCGGTGGAGATATGATGGAACCGGTGCTCAACCGGGCTTCCTTTCCAATAGTCTTTGGCAGCGCTTAACAAGTTTACGGTTCCGATTATGTTGGTGTAGATAAAATCAAGGGGGGAAAGAATAGACCTGTCAACGTGACTTTCCGCAGCAAGATGAATAACATCCGTTACGTCATACTGCTCGAAAATATTTTCAACCGCCTCAGGCTCTAAAATGTTACCGCGTTCAAAGATGTAATTAGGCTTGTGTTCAACGTCTTTCAGGTTCTCAAGATTGCCCGCATACGTGAGTGCGTCGAAGTTTATGATCTTAGCATCAGGATAACTGTTCACAAACAACCGCACCACATGCGAACCAATAAAACCCGCGCCACCGGTTATGAGTATATTTTTAGCCATGAAAATTCAATCAATTTTGTAATACCATTTGTACCAATCGATAAATTTCTTTACGCCCCCAGCCACAGGAGTTGAAGGTTTAAAACCGATGTGCTTCACAAGATCATCAACGTGAGCATATGTAACGGGCACGTCACCGGGCTGCAAAGGAAGGAATTCTTTTTGAGCTCTTCTGCCTAATTCGTTCTCAATAGCGTCAATGAATTCCAAAAGTTTTACCGGCGCATTATTGCCGATGTTATAGATCTTGCCCGGAACGCTCGTTTCGGGCGGCTTGTGCATCACGCGCGAAACGCTTTCAACTATGTCGTCAATGTAAGTGAAATCGCGCATCATATTGCCTTCGTTAAAAACTTGTATCGCTTCACCGGCTAGTATTTTTTTTGTAAAAAGAAAAAGGGCCATATCCGGGCGGCCCCACGGTCCATACACCGAAAAAAATCGAAGCCCGGTTGTCGGCAATTTGAACAGGTAACTATAAGCATGTGCCATGAGCTCATTCGTTTTTTTGGTCACGGCATATATTGAGATCGGTTCGTCGGTTTTTTGAGAAGTGGAATATGGAACGTCGTTCAGTCCATACACTCCCGAAGTGCTGGCATAAACAAGATGTTGAACGTTCGAATGCCGGCAGCATTCCAGCAGGTTCATAAACCCGGTTATATTACTCGAGATATAAGCATCCGGATGATTGAGGCTGTGTCGTACGCCAGCTTGTGCAGCGAGATTGATCACCACCTGCGGCGAGTAATCGCCAAAGATTTTTTCAAGCAGATTTTTGTCTTCAAGCATTCCTTTATAAAAAGAATAAGAGGAAGTTTTGTTGCTCACAGTGTGCTGCCCATCAATGGTGCGTTCCTTATCTATTCCGGCATGACGAAGGCGTTCATATTTTAGATCGGTATCGTAATAATCGTTGATGCTGTCTATCCCCACCACGTCGTGTCCATCGTTGAGCAAACGGTTTGCAACATGAAATCCGATAAAGCCTGCAGTACCCGTAACTAAAATCGTCATACCTGGATAGCCGAGTTGTACAGTTTTTTAAAATTTTCGATCTCTGCCTGCTTCGAAAATTGTGACGAAGCAAATTCCATTGCCTTCAAACCCATTTGCATTCTCAATTCAGGATTCTCAACCAACAATTTTATTTTTTTCACCATTGCCTGCACGTCACCTCGCTGAACAAGAAAACCGGTTTTTTCATCGATCAAAGTGTCGCGAACACCGCCAACGTTCGTGGCAGCTACCGGCTTCCCGCAACTCTGCGCTTCAATGATGCTCATCGGCGTGCCTTCGTTGTGGGAAGTGAGCATAACAATATCGAGGCCGAGAATAGGCGGAATAATGTCATCGATCCATGAAGTGAAAATCACAGAAGCATTTTCGGCAGCAGGGCCATCCTCTGTCCAGATCAGTTTATTTGAATCGCACTGCTTCTGAATTTCCTTTTTCAAAAATCCATCACCAATAACGAAAAAGCAGAGTGGTGTTTTTGTAATCGCCCGCAAGCTGGCCGCAACTTGCACAAACATGCTCAGGTTTTTTATCGGCACTATCCTTCCAACGATTCCAATAGCAATCACGTCGTGGTCAACATTATACTTTTCCCGGAACGATT
>DASQJI010000240.1:0-1576 GCA_035631175.1 Parafilimonas sp. | reverse complement strand
GTGATATTGGAGCCATGTATAGTCAGTGAGTCGGTAAACGTTATGTCGGGTAAAATGATTTTTAAAAAATTACTGCTCGTTGCAAGCGCCGCGTAATATCCTGTCCACATAGTATGCTCTTCACGCTGGTGAGGTGTCATCGTTGAAGTGTCTTCATTTCTCGTTTTTTCAAGCGAAGCGGATGCGTTCAATTTATCATCCTCGATTTCCTGCGGCTGATATTCAGCGATGAGTTCCCGGGTACGCGTTGTGCTGATCAAGGCTGCGCCCGTGAATACCTGGTCGCCGCCAATGTGATCGTTATGAAAATGGCTATTCACCACGTATTTCACAGCATGACCCGTGAGTTGTTCAGCAGCTTTTTTCAGATCGTCTGCTGCCTCCGGAGTCATGAATGGGTCAAATATAAGCGTCGCATCTCCAAGGTCAACAATGCCCGCGTTGCAAATCGCATAACCACCATTTGTCGCAATGGCGGCATAAACACCGTGCGCAAGTTTTTGAATTGTGAAATGTTTTGATTGAAAAGTTTGCGCTGAAAGCTGGAAACAAATGCAAACAAACCATCCAGTTAGAAATGAAACCTTTTTCATTTTTAATATACTTCTGTTTTTAGTGGTTGCATAATGTTTACTTGCAACGGAACTGAGTACTCGCAAATTTTTTTTTGCCCCATACTTTTCCTGCAGATGAACGGATTGCGACGCAACGAAGTTCAACCGGAGTTACCATTGCTGGTATCAAAAAAAACATCCGATTCAAGATGCCACAAATCCAGGTGCACACATTACTCCACCGTGACGCTCTTTGCTAAATTACGCGGCTTGTCTACGTCACAACCTTTAGCAACGCCGATATAATATGCGAGCAACTGCAGTGGAATTACACTAAGCATGGGAGCAACGATTTCATCAGCGGGAGGTAAAACAATTACATCATCTGAAAGCGGTGGAGACACGGTATCTCCTTCAGTAATGATAGAGATCACTTTTCCTTTACGCGCCTTGATCTCCTGCATATTGCTTACCACCTTGTGATGATATGAATCTTGTGTCGCCACAAATACCACCGGCAAATGTTCATCAACTAAAGCGATTGGCCCATGCTTCATTTCTGCTGCAGGATATCCTTCCGCATGTATGTAAGAAATTTCTTTCAGTTTCAGCGCGCCTTCCAGCGCCACAGGAAAATTGTAGCCACGCCCGAGATATAAGAAATCATAAGCGTCTTTATATTTTTCCGCCAGTTGTTTCACCGTCTCGCCCTGCTGCAAAACAAGCTCAACCTTTTCGGGAATATCGACCAACTCCCTGCATAAGTTAAAGTAGCGTTCCTCGTTAATTGTACCTTTCGCACGACCGATCTTCAAAGCGATCATCGTAAGCACGGCAAGCTGCGCCGTAAATGCTTTGGTGCTTGCAACGCCGATCTCAGGGCCGGCGTGCGTATATGCGCCCGCATGCGATTTGCGGGCTATAGATGAACCAACTACGTTTACAACCCCGAGAATTATCGCGCCTTGTTCTTTTGCGGTTTCAATAGCGACAAGCGTATCTGCTGTTTCACCGCTCTGTGA
>DASQJI010000239.1:0-17368 GCA_035631175.1 Parafilimonas sp. | reverse complement strand
ATTCACAACCTAAGTAATTCCCGCACATTAATCTCGTGATGTTTTACATGGTGTATGTTGAAGTATAGCATTTCGCGCAAGGTCAGTTTGCCAAGCAAAGGATGCGGAAGAATGTATGTGTCTAACTGGATTTCTGAGTAACTATTTAGTTTGTTGCAGATCGATTCATTAAATCTTACGATGTGTTCACAAATATTTTTTCTTTGGTGAAAGGCAACAGCTTTCGGTATATAACGTGCCGATGATTTTCCGCCGGCAGCGAGCTTCTCTTTGTATCTTTCTACGAGCGCATCAAAAGTTTTGGAAGGCCTGTTAGATGCTCCAAAGCTAATTTTCAAAACAAAGCGCGGAAGCGTGAAACCAAGGTTTACCGCTTTAACCGATCGGAGAATATGTTCAGCCTGTTGACCGGCGCTCCATTTATTATCTTTCGTGAATAAAAATTGTTCCTCATTCAGAGAAATTATCAATCCAGTAAATGCCCGATAGTTTCTTTCAAGATTCTCGGCAATATCATGCTGGTTCATGTGAATTAAATGCGAGGATAAAGGTCAGTAAGAAAATGCATTCAAAGTCCCAGACTTTTCACATAGTGCATTAACGTCAGGACACTTAGGAGATCGAATTTCAATTATTTTTCTGCACATGCTTACTCTTAATGCAATATTGCAAACACTTCGCGACCACTTGCCAGACCTAAAAAAAATACCCGATTGGAAAACTGGGGGTCTTCGGATCCTATGCAAGAGGTGAAGCAGGGAAGACCGCGACATTGACATCGCAGTTGAAATAATAGGTCCGACGGGATTAAATTTTATCTCAATGGCCGACGAAATTGAAGATCTATTTGGAAGAAAGACTTGTGCCCCTTCGATCAATAAAACCGCAATACCGCAAGCATGTAGAAAAAGACATAGTATATGTCTAGAAACCTTCTTCAATCATTAAGACATCCTGCACTGCATCGATCGTATCCAGCTTTATACTTTAGATATTTCGTTCGATAAATTTTCCGAAAATTTTATGGCTGTTGAAGCGTGTCTCTATAATTTTCAAATCATGGGAGAAGCTGTCTCGCAGTTGCGTGACGAATTTAAACAAAAGGAGGCCTACATTCCCTGGTCATTAGTAAAAGGCATGCGTAACAGGCTCATTCACGAGTATTTTCGAACTGATATTTTTGTCGTTTGGAATACAATTAAAAATGACCTTCCTTCCTTGAAAATCGAGCTTGCGAAAATTGCTTCTGAACTTTCCCGTGAAGGACAATAATTAGCGCGCTTCAGATTGGCACCGGATATGATTCAGTAAATCAATAAAGTCGGAGAATGCCTGGCCTGCACCGCAACCGGTTACAACCAACTCCCGATGAATGCTTCGTTAACTGTTCTACTGCTCAGTTTTTTCCGTCTGCGTGCAACATCTACTGCGTGCATAATGATGACCGGAATAATGAGTAAAATAAATAGGATACTTAACGGCGGAATGCCCAGGATGCTTATCCATTTACCACCATACATTCTGCGCATCGGCCGGCGTAAGCGCTCAGAGATCAAATACATGCTCGGCACCATAAACAACGTCATGAAAAATGCAAAGGCCAATCCGAAGATAATGGTCCACGCGAGCGGCTTCCAGAACACAACACTGTCGCCACCAAAAAAGATATGAGGATTCAGCTCCGCGAAAAGCGTTATGAAGTTAATGTTCAATCCGACGCCTAATGGGATCAGCGCAAGTATCGCCGCCAACGCCGTAAGCATTACGGGTATGATACGAGTTTTACCTGCCTGTATCACGGCTTCCCTTGTTTTCAAGCCGCGTTTTCTAAGCTCATCCGCAAATTCAATAACAAGAATACCATTCTTTACGACGATACCGGCGAGACCAACGATACCAATCCCTGTCATAACAATTGATACCTGCATCTTGGTTATTGCAAAACCCAAAGCAACACCGATAATGCTGAAGATGATCTCGGTCAGGATGATAACCGGCTTACTGACGGAGTTAAATTGCAATACAAGTATGAACAGGATGAGCATAAGAGCAATAACCAAAGCTTTACCAAGAAATGCCATTGTCTCCTGCTGCTGCACATCTTCACCTCCCTGTGAGATGATCACATTATCGGGCTTGGCCTGGAAATTCTGGATATACCCTGCTAATGTCTGGTTGACCTCCGTGGTTGTGTACCCGCGCAGCAAATTTGAGTTGAGCGTGATAACGCGCTTATAGCCTTTACGCTTTACACTGCCAAGGGTATTTGTATAATCCACATCTACAAAAGCCGAGATCGGCATCGTTTTAATATTCCCCCGAAAATCCCGAAATGTCACTTTCATGTTTAAAAGATCAGTCAGATTTTTCCGCTGCGGCTCTTCGTTGCGCAATTGAATTTTATATTCGTCTTCACCTTCTTTTATTTTTGACACCTCACTTCCAAAAACTGCAGTTCTCAATTCCTGTCCGATTTGTGCAGTTGATATTCCGGCAGTATTGGCGCGTTCCCGATCGATCTTTAAACTGATCTCCGGGTTGGTGATGTCGACATTCAATTTTAGTTCTTCAACTCCCGGAACCTGGATCGAGTCAAGATAATTTTTCAGAGATACCGCGGTCTTTATCAACTCATCTAGATCCTCACTCGCTATCTCGATTGATACAGGTGGGTCAGTGGGTGGTCCACCTTGCTCCTGTGCTACGGAAATTTCTGCACCGGGAATTCCTTTAATGACCTGCCTGATTGAGTCAAGGTATGGTCCTGTTGAAACACCGTGGCGTTTCTCGAATTCAACAAATGACACTTGTATCCGCCCACGTTCAGGATGTGCACTTGGATCGCCACTGCTTGGATCATTTGCTCCTATCGCTACGTTGCTGATGACACTTTCTACAACAGGGTTCTTCCTGCCGTTTTCCACGCCAAGTACGCGATACACGTTGCTCTCAAGCGTGCGTGTTATTGAATCGGTATAATCAACGTCAGTTCCGGAAGGCAATTTCAGATACACATAAATTTGGTTAGGATCCCCCTGCGGAAAAAATACGACCGGCACTTGTCTTAGTCCAAAAAATACGAAAGAGAATATCAGGAGGGCAAACGTACTTACCAAGAGCCACACCGGTTTTCGTCCAGCCAGTGCCCATCGCAACAAAGTTTCATATTTTCTCATGATCGAGGGAAGCACCTTATTTTGGAAACCATGAATTAGATCGTTGATAAAATACCGGTTGAGAACCGATAAGATAACAATGAACAAAATAAGGTTCCCCAAAAACGGCTGCCCAAACATGTCGCATAAAATACCAACCGCCGTCGCGATCCAGAAGCCGGGCTTTTTGAATATCTCGGACTTCGGAACCTTTTCTCCTTCCGGATGGTTCATAAAGTCGACCGCAAATACCGGGTTAATAAAAAATGCAACGATGAGCGAAGCGGTGAGCGTGAATATCAGCATGGCCGGCAGATACACCATGAATTTCCCAATGATTCCCGGCCAGAATAATAAAGGGAAGAAAGGTGCGAGCGTTGTTAACGTTCCTGTCAGCACAGGCACAAATACTTCGCCTGCAGCCATCATTGCAGAAGTGGACGATGTTAACTTGCCTTTCGCCTGCACAAAGATCCGGTGCGTATTTTCAATTACAACGATAGCATCGTCAACGATAATACCGAGGCCAAACAATAAGGCGAACAACACGATGAAGTTGAGTGTTACGTGTGAACCGATGATAAGGTCGGCGAGCGGCAAGAACAAAAACGCGACGAACATGCTTAGCGGCACTGATAGCGCCACAAAAAACGCGTTCGTAACACCCATAAAAAACATCAGGATGATAAGTACAAGTACGAACCCGATCACGATTGAATTCACAAGGTCTTTAAAAGAAGTTCTTGTCGCTATGCTCTGATCGCCTGTTATCACAACGGTAACATCGCGTGGCAACACCTGTAATTTCATTTCATCGACGACTTGTTTCACTGCATCTGATGTTTCGATAAGATTTTCCCCGGGCCGTTTTATAATATTCAGGGTAATTACGTTCTTGCCATCTAATCGCGCATAGCTTTCACTCGTTTTTAGTGTGTCCTTGATCGTAGCAATGTCTTTCAGGTAGATTGGTTCGTTCTGATTATTTTTCACGACGACTTGCTGAATATCGAACGCAGTGTGGAACTGGCCGCGTACCTGTAAGGTTCTTTTCATATCACCCACATCGAGCAACCCTCCCGAAATGTCTCTGTTCTCGGCTGCAACGGCGTTTGAAATGTCGTTGAAAGTAAGGCCTGCTGCCTGCATGCGCGGCCTGTCGACATTGATTTGAAATTCCCGTTCGGGTGCGCCTACTTCATCCACACGGTTTAACTGAGAAAGCTCTTCGAGTCTATCCTGCATGTTATCCGCATATTTTTTGAGCCGCTGCAGGTCATAGTTCCCGCTAATGTTTACATACATGATCGGGAACTCAGAAAAACTTACTTCAAGCGCGGTTGGTTGTTGCGTCAAATCGGTTGGCAGGTCCTGTTTTGCTTTATCAATGGCGTCCTTAACTTTTTGAAGCGCTACGTCGGTCTTAACCTCCGTATCAAATTCTACAGTTATGGCGGAGTAATCCTGCTGTGAAGTGCTTGTGGTTTTATTGATCTTCGCGCCGGTTATGCCCTTGATTTGTTTTTCAATCGGCTTTGTAACAAGATTCTCTATGTCCCTGGGTGAATTTCCTACGTAAACTGTTTGAACATAAATCGTAGGTATAACAATGTCAGGAAATTGTTCTTTCGGCAACGAGACAAACTGGTAAACACCGATGAGCGAAAAGAAAATTACAAGAAGATAGACAGACGTTTTATTTTTTATGCTCCACGTTGTTGGACCAAAATGTTTGAATTTGCCGGAATAATTTTCTAATGCGCTCATACGAACTTTCGTTTTAAGAAACGGTCTTTTAATGTTTATTGCACATTCTCTTTCAGTGCGATTAACTGGCTGATGTTGTTATCAGTTGCCCGTCGTACAGGTTTTCATAACCATTGGTGATGAGTATGTCGCCTTCCGCCAACCCGCTCTTGATCTCAATCTGATCACTGTACAACTCTCCAATCACCACCTGTTTTTTGCGTGCATATAATTTTCCATTTTCGTTTACCGCCACAAGTACAAATTTTCCCTTCTCGTCGGTTTGCAATGTGTTCACAGGAATGGTTATCACATTTGTTGCAGAATAGTCAAGGATCTTCACCTCCGCCAACTGGTTCGGACGTGCATTCACACCAGCGGGGATCCGGGCATCAATATAAAAAGAGCGGCTGTTCGGATTTATCACGCGGCCTGATACGCTCACAGTGGTATTGAAAGTTTTGTCTATGTCAGGAAGAGTTACCTCGACTGTGCTGCCGGTCTTTACGCGGCCTAAATAATTTTCAGGCACCTCGGCGGTAACCTTCAGGTCTGCATTGTTTACCAGTTTAATATAGCCCCCTGCCTGCGGGTTCCCACTGAAGTTTTCTCCCGCGTGAATGGTAACTTCTTCGGCAATGCCGGTCTTTTCCGAGTAAACGTTAGTGAATGCCCATTGTTCTTTTGCGAGGTCGATCTGTTTTTCTATTTGGTCCACGTTGTTCTTTGCAGATAAAAGTTCAACCTCCGTACCTATGTTCTCTTTCCAAAGATTATTCCTTCGGTTATAAATATCCTGGGCGTAACTTAACTGCGTTTGCAACTGTTCGATCTGCCTTTTAGCAACAGCATCATCCAGCTTTAAAAGCAACTGGCCTTTCTTTACATAGTCTCCCGCATTCACATACACCGCTTTTACCAAACCTGGCTGTCCACGTGGGGTAACATAACTGATATTATTTGCGTCCACTTTTGCTTGCAGGTCGATGTAGTGGTTGAAGTTTTGAAGAATTATTTTTGAAACCGCAACCAGCTTCGGCTTTTCGGGTCTTGCTGAAGGATCGAGTTTGTAAATTTCTTTCTCAAGCGCTGTGATCTCCCCGTTCAATTGCTGTTGCTGTTTTTTGAGTGTTTCCAGCTTCGATTTTTTTTCTGTCACAGTATCCGTGGTTTTTTTCGCTCCGCACGAAGCGAGGCCAAAGGCAACGACCCACGTAAAAATTTTCAATGTTTTGTGCATATCACAGAGTTTATTGCTTTATAGTTTTCCGATTGCGCGCAGGTAATCTACTTTCGCCAAAGCAGCATCATACAGGGCGACAAGATAATTCCGTTGTGCTGTTATAAGGTCAGCCTGCGTGTTTGTGATGTCCGTTGTTGACGCAGTGCCGATTTCATATTTCTTTTTTGTTTGATTATATACCTCTTCCGCAAGCTCCATGTTTTTCCGCTGGGAGTTCATGACGATAACAGCATTCGTGAAGGTGTTCCTTGCCAAATCAACTTGATAGTCGATTGTCAGTTTAAAGTTATCGATCGTGTTATTTGTTTTCTGAAGCTCCAGTTTCGCTTCTTCGATGTTCGCATTTTTCATGAATCCGCTGAAGATCGGAACGTTCACCGTGAGGCCAATATATGAACTCGGAAACCACAACGTTCCACCTGACAGGGCGAAGTTATCGCCTTGCGAAAGCTTGCTATAAGCAGCATTTAAACTTGCGGTCGGAATTTTCGACAGTTTATATCTCCTGACATTGAACTCATTTAGTTTTTGAGATAACGAGAGATACTGAAACTCTAACCGGTCCTTGTAATCATATGTATCATTTAGTGAGCCTTGCTGAATGCTCTCGTCTGTAACCGAATCAGTGAGAACAACGGTATCATTGAGCGGCATGCCCATTAATAATTTTAGTCCGAGATAACCGTTGGAAATACTGTTGATCGCCGCTTGTTTTTGAGATTCAAGGTTAGCTACCTGCACGGTTGCGCGGTCCACATCCAACTTCTCCGCAAAGCCATTTTTATACAGCTCGCGGCTATCGTTCAATAATTTCTGTGCCCTTCCAATATTTGCATCCAGCAGAGCGATCTGCTCGTTGCTTATCGACAACTGGTAATAGATCTTTGATATGTTTGTTTTTATCATCTCATGCGTTACCTCAACATTCTTCTGCCTGAAATCAATTGCCGTTTTCCTGGCCTGCAGGCCAACGAACACCTGCCCGTCGAACAATATCTGCGATAAAGAAACGCCGGCATTCGCACTCCATGCAGTTCCGAATGGCGCCTGGATCACGCCAAAATCCGTTGGAGTTGTTATGGGCTCCCCATTTCCGTTCTTAACCCCTTCGGCTTCCAACACACCATACGTACCTGCAGCAATGAAATTTGGAAATGTTTGAACCGTGACATTCGGATTATACTGGGTAGTAAAACTGCCGTTGATGTGCGGATAGGCTGCTGATGCCACTGAACGGTTTTGCTGTTCCTGTATGTCAACATCAACCATAGCATTTTTGATGTCAACATTGTTTTTGGCAGCATAGTCGATGCACTGCTGAATGGAAAATTCATGCCTGGCCGGTGCCTGCTGCGCGAATGACCGCAATCCAAACGCTATAAGAAATAAAAACCAAAATGCTTTTTGCTTCATGCGGATCTTTTTTGTGGTTGTTGTTTGTATTTCGCAATTAATCCCAACCCTTTTTCAGTACATATTCCGTGAAGGAAAAAATCTTTCACCTCTTTTTCAAAATGGGCAGCACTGGTTTTGCCGTTCATTACTTCTTCATTATGAAAAACACCGGTGATCATTTCGAGCTGCAGCCAAGTAATTATATCAACATCCAAACCTTTCCTGAATAGCCCTTCTTTCATTCCTCTTAAAATGTTTTCGCGAATGATATTAAAAAGGAATTGCTTTTTAAATTTTTCAAACTCCGCAAAAACGGCGGGGTGAAAGCGGTTCAGATCGAACAGGACAGAGGAATTCATATTGATAAAGATCTCCTGTGCAGCATCGCTCGAAAGCAATTGCTCGTGGATCGCATTTTCAGCAATGCTCCTGAACTCCATGCATTTTTTCTTATTCTCGTCAGTGATCCCTTTAAAAATGTCTTTTACAAGAGCGTCTTTATCCGAATAGAACTGGTAAATTGTCTTCTTCGAAATACCGAGCTGGCCGGCGATATCATCCATCGTCACACTACGAATGCCATAACGCTTGAATAGCTCTTCGGCTTTTTGCTGTATTCTCTCCTTCATGTTCTTGCTTTAAAAGCGGCCGCAAAACTATGGAAACTTTTTTTGTAACAGAAGTTTCCGAGATAAATTATTTTACGAAAGGCGCGGTGAAAGTTTTTACGGTCTCAAAACGGAACATATTTGATTTGAAGTGAATTTTGCGGAAGAAAAGCAGGCACATACGGGCTGATCGACGCGCTCTACCATTGAACAGGCAGATATTTTCCGGCAGTCGGACCGATGCGGCAAAAAAATCATCCAGATGAAACATCGCAATTCGAACATCACTGAACATTTTCAGTGGAAGAGATTATTACAATACTTTTTCCAGGGCATAATAACGATTGCGCCGATCGGCATCACGTTATACGTGGTCATCTGGTTATTTAACGTCGTTGATAACTTTCTGCCCGACCTTCTGTACCGCATGTTTCCGGGGCTTATGACTGAGCCGGATGGTTCCATCCGGACTATTCCCGGTGTGGGCTTTTTGTTGGTCGTTCTCCTCGTAACATTCATCGGTTGGGTTTCTTCCTCCTTCATGGTATCGCGCATGGTGGACGTACTCGATAAGGTTCTGGAGCAAACACCCGGAATAAAGTACATCTACTCCTCTGTAAAAGATTTCCTCGAGGCTTTTGGCGGCAACAGGAAGAAATTCGATAAGCCGGTACTTGTAAGCGTGGATGCCACAGACACCTGGCGCATCGGATTTATCACGCAGAATGATGTTACGCAGTTCGAATTAACGGATCATTTTGCTGTGTACGTGCCGTTGTCATACGCGCTTACCGGTGTTGTTTACTTTGTTCCAAAAGAAAAGGTCAGACCTTTAAAAAATTTGAATAGTGCCGAAGCAATGAAATTTGCGATATCGGGCGGCGTCACGCATATTGAAGAAGTCCCTGTCGTTCAGCACAGGCCGGCTGATCTACCTGCATGATCTGAAGAACGAACGTTTTGGTGCAACATGCTTTGGCTAATCTTTTACACTCATACAATTCACAGACTCGCTTATATAAACAGTAAAGCTTTATTTTGCAGCCTTCGATAAGGACTTCAAATGAAAATGTACAATTTTAATTCAGGGCCTGCGGTTGTCCCCGCTGAAGTTTTGCAGCGTGCGTCAGACGCGGTACTGAATTTTGACAATATAGGGCTATCGATCCTTGAGATCGGGCATCGTTCAGACTGGTTTGTGCAGGTGATCGAAGAAGCAAGATCGTTGGTAAAGGAGATAATGAAACTTGGCGATGCACATGAAGTATTGTTTCTGCATGGAGGAGCGACAACGCAATTCATGCAGGTGCCGATGAATTTGTTGGATACTGATGAAACGGCCGCATATTGTGATAACGGCATTTGGGGTGCAAAGGCGATTAAGGAAGCAAAACTGTTTGGACAAGTGCATGTGGCTTGTTCTTCAAAAGACAAGAACCATACGTATATTCCGCAAGACCTTTCGATTCCATCTAACTCAAAGTATCTTCATTTTACAACAAACAACACTGTCGAAGGAACGCAATGGCATCATCTTCCGGAAACGGATACGCCGCTAATTGCGGATATGAGCAGCGACATTTTTAGTCGGGAAGTTCCATTTTCCAGTTTTGCACTGATCTATGCCGGCGCGCAAAAGAATGCGGGTGCTGCAGGTGTTACTATCGTCGTGTTGAAAAAAGATATGCTGGGAAAATTAAAAAGAGCAATTCCAACCATTCTTGATTACCGAACGCATATTGAAGCCAAGTCCTTGTTGAACACTCCTCCCGTTTTTGCTGTATACGTAAGTCTTTTAACCTTGCGGTGGATAAAAAAAGAGGGCGGACTAAACGAGATGGAAAAAAGAGCGAAAGAGCGGGCTAAATTATTTTATCAAACACTCGATAAATTGCCGGCTTTTGTGGGTACAGTGAACAAGGACGACCGAAGCCTGATGAATGCTGTCTTCGTGACGAAGAAGCCGGAACATGAGAAATTGTTTCTTGATGAGTGTAAACAAAACGGCATGGTGGGTGTGAAGGGGCATCGCAGCATCGGTGGCTTGCGCGTGTCTATGTACAACGCACTTCCATTGAGCAGCGTGCAAACGCTTTGTGACCTGATGGAAGAATTTTCGGAAAAATATTCTAACTAAACTCTGATCTTATTCGATGGCAATTGTAAAACCATTCAAAGCGTTGCGTCCGCAGGCACAATTTGCGAAACAAGTTGCAAGCCGCCCTTACGATGTGTTAAGCAGCTCGGAAGCAAAAAAGGAAGCGCAGGGCAATCCATACTCATTTCTGCATATTACAAAAAGCGAAATAGACCTACCGGAAAGTGTTGACGTTCACAGTAAGGAGGTGTATGAGAAGGCGAAAGAAAATCTAAATGCTTTTATCAAACGGGAACTATTATTCAGAGAAAATAAGGACTGCTATTATGTATATAGGCTGCAAATGAACGGACGAAGCCAAACAGGTTTGGTAGTTGCGAGCAGCATCGATGACTATGAGCACAACGTGATCAAAAAACACGAGCTAACGCGACCAGACAAAGAACAAGACCGCATCGATCATATAAAAATCACGGGCGCACAAACCGGCAATGTTTTCCTTGCATACAGGAACAATGACGACGTAGATGCAATAATCGAAAAGTGGACAACGACAAAAAGTGCGATCTATGATTTTTGCGCAGACGATGGCGTTTCTCATTCGGTCTGGATCATCAGCGACGATAAGATCATCGGCGAGATAACGGAAATTTTTGGAAACGCTGTTGGCTGTACCTACATTGCCGACGGCCATCATCGTGCAGCATCGGCCGCAAAGGTTCGCCAGGCATTAACGGGGAACAAAAGCGAGAACGCGAATTATTTTCTAACCACCTTATTTCCATCGAACCAACTGGAGATAATGGATTATAACCGTATCATCAGGTCGCTGAACAATTTGAGCGCCGAAGAATTTGTCAACCTGCTTGCCACAGATTTTGTTGTTGAGGAAACAAGTAAGGCATACAGGCCTGAACATCTGCACAACTTCGGTTTGTACATCGGCGGCAAATGGTATAAGCTCACCGCAAAAGACGGAACATATTCAAACGATGCTATCGGCGTGCTCGACATCACGATACTTCAAAACAATATCCTTTCGAAATACCTGGATATCCATGATCAGCGGACCGATAAGAATATCGATTTCGTCGGCGGGATAAGAGGGCTTGGAGAATTGGAGAAGAGGGTGAACACCGGTGAATTTGTGATGGCTTTTAGCTTGTACCCGGTAAGCATAGAACAACTGTTTGACATTGCTGATAGCGGTAATACAATGCCTCCAAAAAGCACCTGGTTTGAGCCTAAGTTGCGGGACGGTTTAGTTACTCACCTGATATACGAATGAACATGAAGCAGCTTGTTAGTTTGTGTATATTCATCTTTTGTATCATATCGTTTGCCGGCGCACAGGAAAGCGTTGCAGAAATTCGAAAACATGCAACATTGCTCGCGCAACAGGAAAAGTTTGGCGATGCGATCGAAGTACTCGACCAGGGGTTGCAGCAATACCCAAACAATCTTGACATACTAAAAGACGAAGCTTATATAAGCTATCTCGGAAGAGATTTTCAACGTGCCTTGCAGGTAGGAAAAGACATAATCAGCAGGGATGACGCGGATGCGCAGAGCTACCAAATACTTGGACTAGTATATAAAGCCATCGCAGATTTTAAGGAAGGAGACAAGATGTACAAATCGGCAATAAAGAAATTTCCGAAAAGCGGTGTTTTGTATAGCGAATATGGTGACATGCTCACGCAGTATGACAATAAAAAAGGCGCAATCGTTCAATGGGAAAAGGGAATTGCGGCAGATCCTAACTATAGCGGCAATTATTATTTCGCCGCAAAGTATTATGCTGATGAAGGCAATATTTTCTGGAGCAGTATTTATGGGGAGATCTTCGTGAATATAGAAAGCCTTACCAAACGCACAGCCGAAATAAAAACGCTGTTGCTGAACAATTACAAAATGATGATCTCCGGTAAAGGCAACGTTGACGCGCTTAAAAGCAATGGAACTGATTTTGAGAAAGCAGCGGCGTCTGCATTGTCTGATGCATTTGAAACAACTTCTTCTGATATCACGCCCGAAATTATAACCTCACTCCGTGCACGTTTTATTATTAACTGGACTGTTTCCGGCGCAACGATGTATCCATATCGCTTGTTCGACTTTCAACTGCAACTGATGCGCGAAGGTCTGTTTGATGCATACAATCAATGGCTCTTTGGAACGATCATCAACAAAGACAAATACGACAATTGGGTGTATACACATGATACGGAAATGCAAGACTTTACCCAGTTCCAGCGTAACGTAATGTTCAAGATGCCGCCGGAACAATATTATGGGCATCAATGACCGATCACCGGTTGACGGGATTCTTCCATTTTTTTGAAAGTCGTTCGATGCTTTCCGTCATCCGGTGGTTTCTTGTTTCTTCTCTTTTTGCTGTCACGATCCATTCAACGTATTCCTTCCTGTTGGTGAATGACAGGCTTTCAAAAAATTTTTTTTCCGCCTTGTTTTTTGCTAATAGCTTTTCGAAGTCTGCTGGCAAACGTATTGTCTTGGTTTCGACATCTATATATTCGAATATCGCGCGCGGCTTTGGCTTGTTATCTTTTTTCTTATCTGCATCTGTTTTCAGGCGCACTGCAAAAGCAGACCACGTGTCGTCAAAAGAGATCAATGAAAGCCATTGCAATTCGCTGTGAGCAAGCAAAGCCTCCCATCCTTTGTCGCGCGCTAGATCGGTTTGAATTTTTGAGCTCCCTTTTGGATAGTAGATCCACAATATCATACCGTCCACCATCGCTGCTAAAATTTTGCTGAGCTCTTTTTCCATCTGCAACCTGTTCTCAACAAACCAGTGTATTTGATCGCAGCCTTTTGTCTTCGTCGATATGCTCACGCCCGGAGGTAATGGTTGCAGCTTTTGTTTAAAATGAGAAGGTGCATTGATAGCGCAGAGCGAAGCACCCTCTTTTATTTTTAATTTTTGTGCAAGCGAAGTAGCCATTTTACTTTTTGCACTAATGTACAAACTAAGTTGAAGGCAGCTTTTAAAGAAGAACAAGGCTGCGCAGATCAACTTCTCATAAAAAGAGCAAAGCCTTCACGATAATGCAAAGGCTTTGTCAGTGGGATTAAACCAAACTCTTCAATGATTACCTGAGTAACAAAGTAGAATCTTTTGGTTTGGTAGTATCGGTGGGCACTGTGTCTTTCAGAATATAACTGTGATTACCGGCAGGAACTTGAGAACCTGTGCTGCCGAAATTCGAAATGCAAATACCCATCGCACCCAATAACACAACGGCTGAAAAAAGGAGCTTTTTCATGGTTAGAAAATTTAATGATTAAAAGTTTAGTGGCTTTCTGTAAGCAACAATTTTGCCATTTTTAAAAAATGCTCATCATGCGAAAGCTATCGCCTTTGGAAATGATATTGCCATCCTTTCCGTCGCCCGCTTAAAATATATCTAAATAGTTGAAAACTTTTGAAAAACATATTCCCGTTTTATTTTCTGTTAAACGATGAGCACTTGAAAAAATAAAAAAAATTTACGCGTTAACTTAGCGCCATGCCATTCAAATTAGTTGCACCATACGAGCCGAACGGAGACCAGCCCGAAGCGATCCGGCAGTTAACAGAGGGGATTTTGAACGGCGAACATTATCAAACATTACTCGGAGTAACGGGGAGCGGCAAAACCTTTACGATTGCGAACGTGATTGAAAATGTGCAGCGGCCGACCTTGGTGTTAACGCATAACAAGACGCTGGTAGCACAATTGTATGGTGAGTTCAAACAATTTTTTCCCGACAATGCTGTTGGATATTTTGTTTCCTACTATGATTATTATCAACCCGAGGCTTATATGCCGGTCAGTGACGTGTACATAGAAAAGGATCTTAGCATTAACGAAGAGCTTGACAAACTTCGATTGCAGGCCACAAGTGAATTGCTTTCCGGCCGGCGCGACATCATCGTCGTCGCCAGCGTGAGTTGTATTTATGGTATCGGAAATCCCGAAGACTTTGAAAGGGGTATCATACGCATAGAAAAAGGACAGACGATATCAAGACAGGGGTTCCTGCATTCACTCGTAAACAGTTTGTATAATCGAACACAGGACGAATTTAAGCGCGGAACGTTTCGCGTGAAGGGCGATACAATTGACATTAATCTTCCTTACGTCGATTATGGTTATCGTGTAAGTTTTTTTGGTGATGAGATCGAAGACATCGATACTATCGATGTGCATTCGAACAAACGCATGCTCAAAGTGGAGAATGCTGCGATCTTCCCCGCCAACCTGTATCTCGCGCGGAAGGATATGTTGCAAACTATTTTGTATGAGATACAGGATGAGATGCGCATGCAGGCGGAATATTTCAAAACCGTTGGAAAACTGATCGAAGCTCAACGGTTAAAGGAGCGCGTTGAATATGATGTCGAAATGATACGGGAACTTGGCTTTTGCAATGGCATCGAAAATTATTCCCGCTTTTTCGACAGAAGGCAACCAGGCACAAGGCCTTTCTGTTTGCTCGATTATTTTCCGAAAGATTTTTTATGCGTGATTGATGAAAGCCATCAAACTATTCCGCAGGTTGAGGGCATGTATGGCGGCGACAGAAGCCGCAAACTCATCCTGGTTGACTATGGATTCCGGTTACCCAGTGCTCTTGACAATCGGCCGTTAAATTTTCACGAATTTGAAAACATGACCGGCCAGACGATCTTCGTGAGCGCAACGCCCGGTGATTATGAACTTGAAAAATGTGGCGGTGTCGTTGTTGAACAGGTTGTGCGGCCTACCGGCCTGCTGGAGCCTCCCATTGAAATTAGGCCAAGCGTAAACCAGATCGATGACCTGCTTGATGAAATCGATAAGCGCGTGAAGAAAGGCGACCGCGTGCTGGTGACCACACTCACAAAGCGCATGGCGGAGGAGATGGATAAATATCTTGCACGGATCAGCGTCAAATCGCGATACATCCACAGCGATGTGGACACGCTTGAACGTATCGAAATTTTACGGCAGTTGCGGCTTGGCGAAATTGATGTTCTAGTGGGAGTGAATTTACTGCGTGAAGGACTTGACCTGCCGGAAGTTTCACTTGTCGCTATTCTTGATGCAGACAAAGAAGGTTTTCTCCGCAATGAGCGATCACTCACGCAGACAGCCGGGCGCGCGGCACGTAATGTGGATGGGCTTGTGATCTTTTATGCTGATAAGATGACCGAAAGCATGCAAAAAACGATTGATGAAACTAATCGGAGAAGAGAGAAGCAGGTCGCTTATAACATCGAGCATAATATTATTCCGACAACTATTAAGAAAACAAAAGAGCATGTGTTCGCACAAACATCGGTACTGGACATAAAAGGATTCGATCCGAAAAATCCGTATGCCATCCAGGGAGATGAAGACATCGTTTCAATCACAGCCGCAGAAGAGCAGCAACAGTATAAGACCATCCCTCAAGTGGAAAAGGCGATAAATAAAGTGAAAAAAGAAATGGAGAAAGCTGCACGAGACCTGGATTTCATGGAAGCAGCGAGATTAAGAGATGAAATGTTTCGCATGCAAAAAGAATTGGAGAGCATGAAGTAACTGTGTCTCGCACTGGGAGTGGCTGACAGCTCCGAATAACGCCTCTCAATTTTTCGAGCTGATTTTAGCCGGCCGTATTTAAATCAATCCTTTATTTTCGTTGCCATTAAATTTCGGTTTACTGGTTATGAAAAAGATTGCGTTGCTTATTTTCACCTGCGCTGCTGCGGCTACTTTCGCACAATCAAAACGTCCGCTTAATCCTTCTGATTTTTATAGGTATGTTGATGTATCTGACGCCCACGTTTCGCCTGATGGGAAGTGGTGCCTTTATGTGGTGACCACAGTTGATACCGAAAAAGACAAAACGAATGCAGATGTGTGGATGGTGAGTTGGGACGGTAAAGACAATGTCCAGCTCACAAATTCCAAAGAGGATGAGAGCACGCCAAGGTTTAGTCCTGACAATAAATATATTTCGTTTTTGTCATCACGTTATCCGGAAAAGGATGATGACAAACAAAATGATAATTCGCAACTCTGGCTTTTTGATCGTCGCGGTGGAGATGCGACCAGGATCACCGATGTAAAAAACGATATTGAAGATTATGCATGGAGTCCCGATGGGAAAAAAATATTGCTGGTGATGGACGACATAGATTATGCGGATACTTCATCCACGGGCAATCGTGTTCCGTATGTGATCAGCCGGTATCATTTTAAGCAGGATATCGAAGGGTATCTTGATAATCGTAAATCACATTTATACTTACTTGATATTGCCACCCATGATATTGATACCCTCACTTCGGGCAACTACAACGAAACGCAACCGGATTGGAGTCCGGATGGAAAACAAATAGCCTTCGTCAGTAATCATTCAGACGATCCGGATAAAAATGAGAACGATGACGTGTTTGTTATGGAGGCCAGGCAAGGCGCAACACCGCGGCAACTGACCAACTGGCCCGGTGAAGACCAACATCCACACTGGAGTCCGGATGGAAGATCCATCGCATATCTTCAAAGCAGCAGCAAAGAAAATTTCACGATGTATGGCGAAGATGTGCTGGCAATCATTCCTGCAACCGGCGGCACGCCGAACTTAATTTCTGCTTCGGCCGACAAACAGTTGTACGAGCCGCGGTGGAGTAAAGACGGCAAAAACATTATTACGTTGATGGAAGACGACCGGCAACAATTGGTCGCCTCTTTTAATGTCGCGTCTGAAAAATTTTCTAAAGTTGCGTCCGGCGAAAAAGTATTTTTAAGTGCAGAGCTTAACGAGGCCACGGGAGATTGGCTTGTGAACATGACCGATCCGCAAACGCCAAATGAATTATATGCACTTGAAAAAAATGGGCTGCGGAGACTGACCCACGCAACGGATTCTTTCCTGGCTCCTTTGCAAACGATAAGAGTAGAAGGGTTTCAAAGTAAGAGTAGTGATGGTAATGTTGTTTCGGGCATTTTGTATCGGCCTGCGGATACCCTGCCGACTACAAAGCTTCCGTTGATCCTCTACATCCACGGCGGCCCGGTTGGGCAGGACGATTATGAATATGATTTTTATCGCAATATTCTTGCCGCTGGTGGTTATGCGGTTGCTG
>DASQJI010000238.1:0-2562 GCA_035631175.1 Parafilimonas sp. | reverse complement strand
TGGACATGCATTTGCGGCCTGCCGTTGCTCAGCTTTTTGGATGAGACGCCGTTAGGCAGATTAAATTGCTGATCGTGTGAAGCGGACAAAGCGATCCTGCGAAGTATTTGCGCCGTCTGAAGTGTATTTCTTTTAACGTTAAAATGTTTTTGAACTCTTGCCTTTGCCGCTTCGCCCATTTTCTTTAATTGTTCCGGTTTCTGTTCAAGCAACTGTATGATCCGCCGTGCAAGCGCTTCCCAATCGCCAACGGGTGCAAGCAGACCGGTATTCCTGTTTTCGATAATTTCCCGAATGCCGCCAACAGAAAATCCTGCTGCAGGCTTTCCGCACGCCATTGCTTCCAACAACACGAGCGAAGTGCCATCGCTACGCGAAGGATGAGCAAGAATATCAAGAGCGGCATATGCCTCAGCCAGGTTCTCACACCAGTCGACAAAGTGCAGATTTTTTTGTAGCCGGAACCGCGTACCAAGTTTGGTTAATTCCTTCTGCATTTCACCCTCTCCCACCATTATAAAATGTACATCCGGCATATACTGATGAATGTACTGAGCTGCATAAACGAACAAATCAGGGCCTTTCTCATACTCGAACCGACCGACAAAACCAACAAGCTGCGCTGCCGCCGGTATGTTGGCGGCTTTCCTGAACTTGTCTCCGTTTGCGGCTGTTTTAAAAACATTCACATCAATGCCGTTGCTGACGACGTTTACCCGCTCTGCAGGCACACCCATTGCCAATGCCTGTATATATGCCTCCTGGCAATTTGTGATAAGATGAGATTTTACGGCCCGGGCAACGCCAAACTCATGAGCTGTAACATCCATGCCATGAATCGTTGCCACAACCGGTTTATTAAGAAGGTTCCCGGCCACGCCGGCAAGTACATGCGCTTTCGGCATGTGGGCATGCAATAATTGTATGTCATGCAGTTTTGCCACTTCCATTGCCAATTGAATTGAGCGCCATTTTGGATCATCTTCGACAGGCGTTATGAAAACATTTTCCACTCCAAGCTCGCGCAGCAATTGTGTGAAAGCGCTTTCATAAGGGCAGATACAACTAATGCGAAACTGGCCGGGCGGTAGATGAACGAGAAAATTCTTGATATAATTTTCCATCCCTCCGACGCTGGCATTCCCAATTATTTCCAGCACGTTAATAGAATTATTGTCAGCAGGGGTCACAGGTAAAATGTGCATGTGATTTTCAATAAGGTTAGCGACCAGTTTTCAAGCATCAACCTTTATTAACGTACGGCAGTTGACGACTGCTTGCATGAAATAAAAAGCAGAATCGCCATCTTTAAAAACTGTCGCCTCGAAAACTGATCTCTGATGATAAAGAAATAATGATGCCACAGTTGCAATTGCAGTGTTGAGACGAGCGACGGATAATCATCCGTATATCACGCAGATTTTGTGAGACAGAATATTCACCTGCAACTTTTTAGTTCTAATAAGACGACCGGCTGGTGCGTGTGATCATCCTGTGTGGCGACCGATCGCAACATTCTACTGACAACTTCTGTTTTCAATTTTAAAACTCACGGCCGTCCCTCATTATCAATCTCTCCATTCGTCGGCAATGCCCTCTCCGTCTCCGTAATTTTTGGGGTCCATTCCTGCAGCTATTGTTATTTGGTCGATTAATGCGCATAAATGTTCACGTTCTCCGGTTTGGATCAGGCCTTCAACTTCTTCATTCACTTTATGCCGAGAAAAACGGATAGGACGGCAATAAGAGAATATTGCATAAATAGCATTTTTATCCAAGTCGAGATCACTATTCAGACAGATGCTTCATCCTGTCTGCAATGCGTTTGTGTAAACTCTCTTTCGTAAAACCGCTTTCTGAAATAATTGAATCGGGAATTAACTCGATAACTTCTGAGAATAAGATATTGTCGCTAAGCGTGTAATCGTATGCAAGATCTTTCGTTTGCAACATCCGACGAAAAATATGATTGCTGAATAATTCCTTTCCTGTAGTATTTGTTGACTGAAATAAACCTAACGAACCATGATCAATTATCCATATTTTACCCAGGTCATCTATAAGGAGGTTACCGGACGTCTCAGTCCTGTCAACATTCATAAAGAACAAGTCAAGTGTATATATTTTATTAAGAAAATTTTGTGGTGCGGTTTCAATAGAATGCAAGTCGGCTTGAATTGCATACGGGATATATTCAATTGCAAGATTCCACCCGTAGCTTCTCTGCACTATGTCATCAAATTCATCAGTTCCAAAAACCCAGGGGAAATTATTTGGAATATCAACCCACTCCACATCAGGAACTGGCCACTTCAATTTACTGGCAACTTTATTAGCCACAAATTCAGAAAGCAGGCTTAATGCTCCATTTCCGGCTCCTCGCATTTTGAGAACATACCTTGTCCCGCTTCCAGTTTCTATTAAGGCAGGAAACGAACTACCAGTATATTGTTTTATAAAAGTTTTAAGGACCATAGTTTTTGCACCTAAGGATCACGACTTCGCGATGTGCTGACATTAGAGTTCTCCGCGCCCCACACTGTAAGGCATGCCGCAGCACTC
>DASQJI010000237.1:0-4091 GCA_035631175.1 Parafilimonas sp. | reverse complement strand
GAAATAAAGCAGATCCGCAATTGCATGTCCTTCTTGTAAGACGCTTTGACAGCGGGACAAATATTGCAGCCATGGCTTGCTTTGCTCCCACCATGTATTTGTTCTTTCAAAATGAATACCCCAGGGTCCCATCGTCATCCCGGGTACCACGGACGAATTTGGCTGATGAGCATAACGGTGAATCACCATTTTGTTGACGCCTTTCACGAATGCTTTATCACCGACAGCCTTTAAAGCAAATGGATATTCCGCCCATCGTGATGCATCCGGTTCCGCGGTAAACGACTCGGCGCCTACAATCTTTTGATTGTTGTTATGAGCGATCGAAGCAGCAAGACGCAACGTTCTTCTAACAGGCGCCTTATATGGAAATGTGGTGGAAATCCCGTTCCAGAATTCCCCCAGGTTCACATCCACTTTTGAACCGATCTGCATCTCTTCCATCGGGCCCTGGTCATAAGGCTCAATGTATGATGTGATGCCATGTTGATGGCAGAGTTCATTAAACCGGCCATAATAATTTGAAGCGATCAGGTCGGCCTGCAACCTTCGAAAGTCCCAAAGGAAACGTTCAGTGACGTCCGCACTTCCTACCACATGTCCTCCTGCGATTGCCGGCAGATATTTCAGCAGATCATAGCGCCATCGACTTTGAAACATTTTTTCGAAACCGCGCGTCCAGTTTTGTGTGCCTGCTTCATAACTGTCGATCTCAAATCCCATTCTTCCTTTTGCCGCCAGCGTTCCGATAGAAGACGAAAGTTTTTCCGTCATCTTGCTAAAATGCAGGTCCATCGCTGCTGGATTATATTTATCACATTCGAGGCCGATCCCACCATCCGGAGCTGAACGGATCAATCTTCCGTTTGACGTGAAGCCGATCCGCATGATCGTCCAATCGCCGGGCGGCGCATTCCAATTCAACACGCCGTTTTCGTTTACATAATCGGAAAGAATGACAACGGCATCAGCATCAATTATTGAAGCAGCAGGAATATCACGCTGATCGTGCTGGAACATTCCACTTGCTTTTTCAACGTACACGATCGTTGTTGCTCTTGAGTTGGTTTTTTCCATCCAATTTTCCAACCGAGTTATTCCGGAAAAACGAACTTGTTTATACATCCTTGCCTTCGCTGACGTGAGCCGAAAATATTTGGCTTTAGTTATGGGGACATCATACACGATAAACTTATCGCCTGTTAAAAGGTCGGCTTCAACGCCGGTATTGATTGAAGTGACATGGCGAAATGTAACACCGTTATCGGATGCCTCTAGATTGACTGATGTTCTTTCGCTGTATTCCGTGAGTAAAGGTTGCCTTCGTTCACTGTTTGGTGCAGCAATAAAGAAGGTGAGTGTTCGTACCTCAACAGGGGCTTCAAATTCAAATTCTAGATCCGCGGTTTGATTCCGTTCATTGACTATTGTCAATACGCCTTGCTCATCTTCGCCTGTTACTTTTCTTATATCAACCGCACCGCCGTTCGCAGTAACCTTCATTGTTTGCAGCAATGCCTCACCTTCAAGCGAAGGAAAGGCCAGCACGACCAGGTCGTTGTAATAATTAAACCGGTTAAGAGGTTTAGGCAACGTTGTGTTTATTTGCTTGCTTCCACCCACATAAATTTCACTCCATGTGATTTCCTGCATAGATAATTCCGGTGTGATCCACGGCCCTCCGCTTGCCGACCAGCCGGGGCAATTATGCATGGTGAATTCTAATCCTAATCGTTCTGCTTCACTCATGGCAAATCGTTTCAGCCCGATCCATTCGGCGCTGGCATATGCAATCGGCCCTTTAGGCACGCCGGTGCCAACATCGAAGTTGAATACTCCGCCAATGCCGGCTTCTTTCATTGCCTCCAGGTCACGGGTGATGCCTTCGCTGCTGATATTTCCATTCATCCAAAACCAAAATACCTGGGGAAAAGCAGATGCAGGCGGATCTTGAAAAAGGCTTTCTAAATTGAACTCTGACCGATGTTGTGCAGTTGGTAAAATGTTTTGAGGAGCAATAAAACCGATCAATCCTGCTGCGCCGGTTCTTTTAATGAATGTTCGCCTTAGCATGTAAGGAAAGTATGAACTTTTGTTCAAACATAAATGCGCGAACAACTTTACTCGGAAGAAAAAGAGCGGGAGATAAAATATCTATGGCCAGGTCTCGCAGCTCCTGATCGAGCCCGTTAGAACTGAAAGTATTTGAAGAAGAGGATCGCGAGTACTACAAAGGATATAGTGAGAAGAATGTCCAATCCGCCTATAAGAAAATATTTCAACTTCTCATTTCGACTGGGCGCAACACGTGCGAGTTTCAGAATATCTTTTACATCATTGAAATATCCCCCGGCGAACGACATTGCATAGCGACCATGACGTTTTAAAACGTTCTTCATAAAAAAAGCGTTCATGCAACCGAATACTACAACACTAAAGATCATTGACTGAAGCAAATGACTGTTCATAACCTCGACTTTAAAAAATGTGATGATTGAATTTCCTCAATCCCCTAACAGCACCTGATACAATGGATGGGGTTTAAGCAAATAGCGAGGCAATTTCATTCTTTTTTTGAAGCCGGACAAATATGAATGCCTATTTTTTTATTAAAGAACGAAGCTGTTTACAAATCATTGCAAATTTGATGAATGGTACGAGCGGCTGTAAAAAAGTTTAGACATTTAAAGAACGAACGTTCGCTAAATAAAGTTTTTATGAGAATCATATTTGTATCGTTGCTCACGATAACGCTGATAGGCTTATCCTCATTTGGCGTGGCAACCACTTCGACAATCAACGGGAACACAATTGAAGACAGTCTCGAAGCAGACAGAATGAAATACATGAACGAAGTACTGGCATCGATAAAAGGAAAAGAAAAACTGCCCGCCGATTCTGTATTCAAAAATCTGAAAGTGATCAGGGGCATTTCCGCGGAACATCTTTTATGGATGATGAATTGGGGATGGAGCGCAGAGTTAGGAGTGAGTTGCTCGCATTGTCACGTGATTGGCAAGTGGGAATCAGATTCGTTGGAGACAAAAGAGATCACGAGAGGCATGTGGAATATGCGGCAAACGATCAACGGTCAAATTCTTCCTTCTATCACCGGCAAAAGTTATCAGAATAATCCGGCGGTAAGTTGCATCACCTGCCATAGAGGAGCTCCGGTTCCAACTGCTAAATAAAAACCAGGAGAATTTTATTTCAGGATCGCAGTGCGATGAGCAGCGTCTTCGATTTTCGCAAGCGCGAAGTCCAGTTCGCTTTTATTCAATGCTGCTGTTATTGAAATTCGTACACGAGATTTTCGTTTTGGAACCACCGGAAAAAATATCGGGTTAACGAGAACTCCATCGTCGTAAAGCTGAGCGCAAAAATTTAAAAGCTTCGCTTCATTCGGTATGATCAATGGTATAATCGCACTTGCTGATCCGTGCAGGTCAAATCCTATGCGCTTGATCCCGCTCGTAAAATGGTCGATGTTATGCCATAATTTTTCATGTATTGATGGGTCATCGCGAACGAGATCCATCGCGCGAATAAGCTGCGCTGCAATACCGGGTGGAATGGAAGTTGAAAACATAAAAGGCCGGCTCGTTAATTCAAGAAAACTTATTAGGTGCTTCGAACCAGCTATAAAGCCGCCGATACCCCCGAGCGCCTTTCCCAAAGAACACGAAATGATGTCAGCCCGCTCTTCCATATCAAAATGATCGTGTGTGCCCGCAGCGTCATCTCCAATTACGCCGATCGCATGAGATTCATCCACCATCACCCAGGCTTTATTTTCTTTTGCAACCGATAAGATGGCAGGCAATGGTGCAATATCACCATCCATTGAATAAACACCGTCAACGATCACAAGCTTGTTTTTGTATTGCGATGCCTTTGCCAGCGCGAGCCTGAGAGATGGCACATCATTATGTGCGAAAAATATTTTGTTTGTATGAGCGCACCCATCGATGATGCTCGCATGAACATACGTGTCGAGGATCGCTACGTCGCAAGATGTTAGCAAGTCTGTAAGCACCCCGTAATTTGCTGCATAACATGAATTGTAAGTAAGCGCCGATTCATATCCTGTA
>DASQJI010000236.1:0-4260 GCA_035631175.1 Parafilimonas sp. | reverse complement strand
CACGTACGTTAAGCCAGCCTGGTAAAGATTGGCTACGTTTTCCTCCGTTGCTATATCCATTTCCGAACATGCTTCTTTTAAGTCGGGCTCGAGGCGGTAATAGTTAGTTTGAAATTCCGGCTCTAAAGTGAGGTACATCTGCGTTAGCTGGTACGCGACCGTTTCAGAGTTACTCGACATAAGTATGTCAATAACCGGTTCAAGCCATTTCATCTGGCCCGCACTTTTAAAGTCGCCATAGTGATATCTTTTTCTAACAGAGCCTGTTCCCAGCGATACGATGATCATATCCTTTGCAGTAGGTTTATCAATTTTTTCCGGATCGTTCAGCAGCTTCGAAAATTCTGTTTTTCTTGCTTCGGCGTAAGCGCATAACGCAGGGTTATTAGCAAACATGCCGCCGTCAACGAGCGTATACAGTTGCCCGTTCATTGATTGTATATGTGCCGGAGAAAAATAGGTCGGCGCCGCTGATGTAGCTCTCGCTGCATCTCGTATGTAGAAGTTATACATGTCGTTGCGGCGCGCATCAGCACTGGTAAAAAATATCGCCTTACGGTCGGTGATATCATAGGCAGTAATAAGACTTGGCTTGATAAAGTGATCGATCGTTTCGTCTCCAAAATATTCGGTGAGCAGATCATATATTGGGTCTTCAGAATATTTTTCATGTATGATGCCCCCTCCGCTTAATATTTTCTCCACCAGCGTTCTGTCGAAGATCTTATGTCCCTTTTGCAGATACAGGTTAAGGGCCTCCATAGCCGTAAATTTGGGCGCACCGTTTTCGCCGGGCGTCAAATACAAACAAGATAAAATACCACCTGTGCTGGTGCCCGCTATCATGTCAAAGCAATCGGCGAGTTTGCGGTTGCTGTCGCCACTAAGCTCCTGTAACATCTTTTCCAACTGCGCCAATATGGTCCCAGGAATTATCCCGCGAATGCCGCCGCCATCCACGGAAAGGATTCGTATTTTTTTCATCAGGTATTTTTTATAAACTTAAACAAGTCGCTTAAAGAAAAAAAATTTTCGCGTATTTGCTGCCGGTTGCATGCGATAAAGAAAAAGCGAGATGATTGATGTCCCATGGCCATTAAAACTACAGCAGCGGTTAACAAATTGTTGATAGAAAGTCCGCGGATCGTCACGTGCGACGCTCTTGTGGCAACGTTTTTGCTGATGGAAAGCTGCGATAAAAGGATGTTGTTTTGAGATCCAATGTTCCTATTTGAGTTCGCATGTAACCGCTTATGAAGGAGTAGTATTTCCCAATAAGCGGTTTTTTGTTTTTTAAGCCAGTCGCTATCTTCTAGCCGATCATGGTTTTTCCAAAAAATCAATTAGCCTGACGAGGTCTTCCTGCTTTGAAATGTCAATGTTCTTCTCTTTCATAAAAGGCTCGATCGCAGACATTTTCTGACTGAATATTTTGTTGATGTTTTTTTTCGTAGCAGGAAGGAAATCATCGTTGCCATGGCTGATGAAATATTTTGTTTGTTCTTTCAAAGTGATCTCCCCCTTTTGGGTGAGCTGATAGTCCTGCCGCCCATTGTAAAAAGAACTTGTCGACGTTATTGATGAAGTGGAATTCATTTGGCCAAAAGCACCCTCCTTTTTTATGTCCAGCAGTTTTATCACGTCCATTTTGCCTATCCTGGTGCCTGCGTTGTGGTGTATGAGTTCGAGGTAAACCTTGTCGAAGTAAAAAGTATCGTTTTGCACCGCGATATACTTGACGGTGGCTTCATTAGCAATAGCCAGCGTATCTCTGGAGGGAGCGATGAATTCCATCTGGCCGGTAAGCCGGTCAAAATTCAACAGGCCGCGGGACACCTTTCCGTCGTCGTAGTAAACTCTTCCATCCACGAACTGCGGATAGCGGTAAATCGTGCTGTCGCCCAAAACTTCCTGGATGCTTTCGCCTGTTTTCACGGTCCACTGATTTGTTTGTGCATTGCTGCAGTGTAAAAGCAGCGCAGGAGCCAGAGACAGACCCAATCGTTTTAATGCATGCATTGCGAATGGATTTTTGCGTTCAATAAATTTAATCGATATGCGGCGAGTTTGCTCATTAAACTTCCGAAACCGGATTAAACATGCAGCGAGTAGAAAATTTTCTTCTCCAAAAAGAAGCAAAGGCGATCAAACAAATGGACCGGCAACAACAGCAGGAGTGATCATTGCTCCATCGGCATATTTCCCTTCCACCCCGATAAGTGGTATACATAAAAATTGTGCGCCGGTTCATTCACACGATACGTTTTGATATTGGTAACACTATCCACGTGCGAGTAATAATTTGCGTACACTCTCCTTACGTTATAAAACCCATCAGATGGAATAATACAAAAGGCCTGCTGCATATTCACTGAGTCTTTACGCAACCGGTTCATCCAAACATATTCGTGCAGGTCCATCACGTCTCCAAGGCCGATCATTTTGATATTCGAAGGGCGGCAGAAATAATATTCAATGTGTGAATCCCACCACCGGTATCCGACGACCGGTGTGTTAGGGGGTATAATTTTTTTTTGTTCAAGATCAGCATAGATACTGTCAAATTTTTTCCCGGCAGTATTCCATCCGAACAAGTCAAGGCTCTTATCTCCGATCCCAATAAAGCGGCCGGACCGAACGCCATATGTTCCCGGGTAATAGTTAATGAATGTCGCACAATAGAACAGCACGAAGAGGTGCATCCCTAAAGTCAGGCGGATTAGCTGAAATGAATTCTCCTTTTTTCTTTTGTCGAGCCATGCTGCAGCCACCGGCGTTAACGCAATGTATGCGGGGCCACTCCAGTGTGCAAGTGTTTCTTTGTGTAACGCAATTATGAGCAGGATCAAAGCGAGCGAGAGACCGGCAAAATTGAAAATAGTTAATGCGGGAGAACGGAGGATAGTTTGTCTTCGCAAGGCGAATAAAGCGATCACTATTATTGCGACGTTCAGCGGATTGTTCTTGAAAAGCTGTGCGGAGATCTCGTCAAAAAAATAATGCCAGTTGATCGCTGCATTTTGAAATTCGATCCGCGGGCCATTGAACTTCCAGGTCATGAAGTTGTAGTGTATGTTCCAAAACAGAACTGGCAAGCAGATCACGATGGCGATAAGCAGGGCGGCGTACAGTTTTGGATTTGCCAACCATGTTCTTTTATAGAATAACAGGTAACCGCCTAAACCGATCCAAATAAATAATCCGTGCAGTTTGCTCATGATACAAAGACCGCTGGCAACACCAAACAGCAGCCAGTATTTCCATTTGCTTTCATTTTGTGTTATGCGAACGACCAGGTACATGCTCCAGGTCCAGAATAACATTTCCGGCGCATCGGGCATTGCAAAGATTCCTGCCGTAACACCGGCATAAAAGAAAGCGTTATACAGGCAAGCCGCAAACCAGCCTGCCCGTTCGTTGATCAAAACAGCGACGCATTTGAACATGAACCACGTAGCAAGGCAACAACTGATCACGCTCCCCAGTCTTATGAAGCCGGCGTAGTCCTGCAATAAAAGGTTCAACGTTGTTGCTCTTATCCATAACGCGACCATAGGAGGATGATCGAAGTAGTTTGCTTTTAAATGCTGGCTGTATACCCAATAATACGACTCATCGTTGCCCAAAGGGATAAGGAACGCCATCAGCAATCGCGCAGCAGCGACCGCGACGATGAGGATCAAAACCTTTTTTTTACACGACCAGTGGGCAGACAGCATTACTGTGGATATGATGCAATGCAAATTAAATTTAGTTCTAAACAACTGATGCGATCCGTCGCGTTTTTGTTAACGCGTATGCCTTCATTGAGCATTTGCGATTACTCTAACGGGGCAAGAAAAGGCGTAATACATGCGCGTCTTTTGTAACTTTTTAACGAGTGTTAGCATTGTGTTACAAATGAACGGCGCTTTAATCCTGTTCTCGTCAATTCGTCTAAATGCCGTAAACAAAAAACAATCAATTATGAAAAAGATGTCAATTGTATTGTTTTCAGTTATCGTTGCTTTAAGCGCTTCTGCACAGAAGATTGTGGCTCGACCGGTAGTGCATGCAGTTCCGCGCGTGGTTTATGTTTATCACCCGTACTGGCACCCATACTGGTATCCGAGTTATGGGCTTGGATACTCATGGTATTATGGCCATCCCGCATATTACTACCATCATCCCACAAAGCTTGAAAAGCAGATAGAGGATATTGAAAACGAATACGCCGACCGGATCAGTTCTGTAAGAGCGGATGATAGTTTATCTGGTCAT
>DASQJI010000235.1:0-3294 GCA_035631175.1 Parafilimonas sp. | reverse complement strand
AACGCGTTTTGGTTGTGATTCAGTTTAATGCTTTTTATTGCAGCGGCGTCTCGAAAGATATTGTTTTCGCCCGTTTGTACCTGCTGATTATTCGTTCTGAAATCAGTGAGCACAATCTGCGGCGGTTTATTATTTGCAAGTAGCTTGTTTGGGAAAAACGAATAAAAGCCGAGGGTGTTGCCAAATATCAGCGCACCTTCTTCGCTTTTAAAAGCAGCGAGAAAGTTTAAGGGCAAGTTCACTCCAAAACTTTTGCTGAACCTTGCAACCGCATTGGTTTTACCGTCAATTCTAAAAATACCATTTGGTCCTCCTGCCCAAACATCATTATGGTCTTTTACCATTGAAACTACTGCCAGAGCATCACCGTTTGCGGAATCAACAACAAGATGAAAACTGTCCAAAGCATTGTCGTACCGGAAAACACCGTTAATATTACTGCCAGCCCATAATATTCCATTATCTGTTACGCATAAACCCAAGATCGATTGCCCTCGCAAATAGTTTTTAAACCGGTGTGTTTTGCTGTCGAACAAATTCACGCCACCACCAGACCAGTTCCCTGTCCACAAATTCTCATTGTTGTCTTCTGCTATACAAGTCACCAGGTTTTTTCCACCGACGATACTGTCTTGGGGATAAATTTTATAATGGGTGAATTCTCCGGTTGACGGGTTCATTTTGTCTAAGCCGAGCGCTGTTCCAATCCAAAGATCATTTTTTTCGTCCTCATAAATCGGTAGGACGAAATTGTTGCTGATGCTCGTTTTGATCCTGGGATCATAGAGATAATGGCTGAAAATTTCTTTCCCCGGATGAAATAAATTCAACCCACTATCTGTTGCTACCCAAAGCCGGTTTTCTTTGTCTTTATATATCGTAAATACATTATTGCTGCTGCTGATCGTGCCGGATTTTTTAGGGTCATGCACAAACCATTTTATGGTATTATTTTTTTTATCAAGTCGTGCAAGCCCTTTTCCATCGGTGCCTATCCATTCGATACTGTCCGATTCTTGAAAAAACGATTGCAAAGAACCTTTTGAGCTGTCCTGTGATATATTTTGAAGAAAAGGATCGAACCTGAGCATGTGGGCCCCGAAGTTGCTTATCCACATTTCCCCTTCACTGGAAGTGAATGCCCACCATGCGGTTGAATCATTGGCATTATTAAAATTGGTGCCGTGTAGTTTATAACGGTCAATTTTTTTGCTGATCGGATCATAACGCGTTAATCCTTCTGTCAACGTGCCTATCCATATTTTGCGGGTCGCGTCTTCCGTAATAAATGTGATGTGATCATAAGAAATTGCCGTAGATACAGGCGGGCGACTTAATCTTTCCGGATGTTTCGGGTCGTACGTATAGCGTGTAAATTTTCCTGTCGCCCTGTTCAAAGTGTGCAAACCATCTCCTGAAGTACCTACCCAAAAATTGCCGTAAGTATCTTCATAAATTGCCCTTACCCTGTTATCAATTAAAGAATGCGGGTCTTTATCATTGTGGAGGTATTGGGTAAAGGTGCCGGTGCTTTTATTAAAACGGTTAAGGCCCCCTTTATTGTCAGGATTTTCATCGCCCCCAAATCCAGCGCCCGTGCCAATCCACAGCGTTCCTTCCCTGTCTTCGTAAAGGGCTCTGACCTGGTCAAAACTTAAACTCGTTGTATCATTATTTTTATGCTTGTAATGAAAGAATTTTCCTGTCTTTTTATCAAAGCGATCTAATCCTGTATAATCGTTTCCTATCCACAAAGTGCCTTCATGATCTTGTAAGATACAAGTAACTGTATCGCCGCTGATGCTGTAAGGATTTTTATCATCATGTTTATAGTCGGTAAAGATCCCCGTTTTAGTATCCAGTTTTTCAAGGCCATCGCCGTAGGTTCCTACCCATACATATCCGTCGTTATCAACGTATACACATTCCAGAACGTTATTCGCTAAAGAATGAGGATTTAAAGGATCATGCATGTAGGATTTCAAACGAATACCGTCATATTCAAAAAGCCCGCTGTTATTACAGGTAAACCATATGTTGCCACGCTGGTCCTGGGTGATGCAGGTAATAATACCTGAAAGATTTTCGTCAGGCAATTCAACAGGCGTGAATGCAATGTTTTGAGATGATGCCGCAGACAATACCAGCGACAATACAATTGTGCAGGGGAAGGCGTGAAAACGATTTCTCATTTGCAGTTTGTTTTACAGTTAAAGCGATTCTGTGTAATTCGCAGGAGCAGGTAAGACTTCGAGTAATGCGATGGAAATATAGGAAAAGAATTCGCGCTGCAGGCATTTTAAAGAACAATTTTGCCATATGATGTGAGCATGAACTGAAAGTGTATAAACAAAAAATCCTTGTGTTTTGATAAAAGTGAAACGTTTAAGCAACTAATAAGGAAAGCGGCGCCTTGTCTCGGAAGCGACAAGTATTTCTTACTGTTGATCCATTTTATTTAAAAAATCCACAATCGCCTTGTTGTTATCTCCAGTATTATCCATCATGGTAACATGACCTGCTCCTACAATGAGAACGAACTTAGCATTTGGTATCAAACTTTGATAATATTTTACGGTGGAAGGTCTCGCTTCATCATATTCTCCTGCTGTAAGTAGTACTGGTATGTTTATCTTTTGCAGGTCCGCCATCCTGTTATAGTTTTTAAGTGTTCCGGTTGCCTCGAATTCACTTGGACCCCACATATATTGATACACATTATCGCCGAATGTTTTTGAGGTGCTGTCAACATCTGCAGGATAATTGTTCGTTCTGCGGGTGAAATTTTGAGAATATGCGTGTATGGCTTTTTGATATTCTACAGACGAGTAATTATTATTCTTTTTGCTAACATTGATGATCTGTTGAATGGAATCGGGTAATGACATGATAAGCGTATCCGCATCGCTGATCCATAGATCAGTACTGAACAGTGGGCTGCCGAAAATAATAGCTTTTATGCCCTGGGGATGTTTTAAGTAGTAATCAATTCCAAGCATCGTTCCCCAGGAATGTCCGTACAAATAGTACTGTTTAATACCCAGCGTATTTTTAAGTGCTTCAATTTGCTCCACATAATTGTCGATCGTCATCAACGAAGTGTCTGTTATGTGTGTTGAACGCCCGCAACCCAACTGGTCAAAGAAAATGACCGGCCTGTCTTTTGCAATACTTTCGAGGGGATTGAGATAATAGCTTGTAGAACCCGGCCCACCGTGCAATAAAAGCAATGGCGGTTTGTTACCGCTACCCATGATCCTGTACCAAACTTTACCGCCTTTTACTGTAACAAAC
>DASQJI010000234.1:0-1703 GCA_035631175.1 Parafilimonas sp. | reverse complement strand
TCCAAACTCTGCCCAGTCACAACGTACATTGTTCACACGAATGAAACCGGTTATTGTCGCGGAAAATTATGTATATACGGCTGAAGCGTGGCGTAAAGGTAAAGGTTTCGGGAAGCGATTATCAAAATTAATTTTTCAAGGTAGTGTGCAAAAATATTTCATGCGGGAAGGATTTCTGTCATGCTGAAGTGCTGTGCTCAACTAAGTGCAGATCTTTTATGATCGGGCATGTGTTGGTTATAAGGTTCGGCATTTGTAAATTCTTCTCCGTAGAAGGGGATCCCCGCTTGCGCGAGGATGACGTTGCGGGAAGTGTTCGGTTTTCGTAGTAATGGCCAATCTAAAAAACTTGACTCCCAATCGGATGTCTTATTCCCGATCGATGTGCTAAATAAGTGCAGAATCTTTTATGGATCGGGCATCAGTTGGTTACACGTTCGGTATTCGTAAATTCTTCTGCGTAGAATGGGATCCCCGCTTTTGCGAGGATGACGTTGTATGAAGTGTTCGGTCCTTTGTAGTGAAGACCCATCGGGTCGTCGTTCAAGAGCTCACTTTTTTTTTGAAATGCAAAACATACTTATTAAGTTTGTCCAGGTTTAGGGTTGAAAATTTACGCCGCCATTCCTGGCGGCGTTTTTTATGGTTGCCAGTCGCCGGCAACCCGGTAACTGGCAACTCACTCTTCACATTTCTCATCGCTGCTTTCTATCTCGAGAGTAACATGCTGGATATTCATATGTTTCAGCTCATGTTTGAAATCGTGTTTTATTTTTTCGGCATCTTCCAAAGAAGCATTTGCATCGATAACAATATGGGCGGTGAGCGCATTTTCTGTTGTGCTCATTCCCCATAAATGAACATGATGAATGTTGAGTATCCCACTAATTTTTTTTGCGGCATCTTTCACTTCCTGCAGGTTCATGTCGGCCGGGACGCCATCGAGTGATAAGCGTAAACTTTCTTTCAACAATTTCCAGGTGCTAAGCAGGATTGTGCAGGCAATGATAAAACTCAGCGCTGGGTCAAGCCAAAACCAGTTTGTGAAACTGATAATGATGCCGCCGACAACCAGCCCGGCAGAGATGAGCGCATCGCTCATTAAATGGAGATAAGCACTCTTAATGTTGAGGTCTTTTTTTCTGTCGCGCAAAAAAAGCAATGCGGTTGTGCCATTGATCACTATACCGACGCCCGCTACCCATGCTATCGTTCCGCCGGGCAACGGCTCAGCATGAAAGAACCTGTGTGCTGCTTCGTAGATGATCGCGCCAACGGAAAGCATCAATACCATAGCATTGAAAAGCGCAACGATGATCGACGTCTTTCTGTACCCGTAAGTGTAATTTTCGTTGGAACGTACTTTCAACAAGCGGTAGGCGAGGAGCGACAAACTGAGTGCAGCTACATCGGCGAGATTGTGGCCTGCATCACTGAGCAATGAAAGGGAATGAATATACAACCCGGCGACAACCTCAACCAGTACGAACAAAAAATTAAGCGAGATACCAATGATAAACGCAGTGCTTGCAGCAGTTGGCTGAGTGTGATGATGATGTTCGTGGCCCATAGTTGCGTTCGGACGAAAGTATTAAAATATTAAAGTGTGGTGGCATTCATTCTAAAGCGCTGGCTTGTTTTACTGGGTCTGCTGGATAACTACATTGTGAAAATGGAATACTAAGAATTTCGCGCGACTATCA
>DASQJI010000233.1:0-5296 GCA_035631175.1 Parafilimonas sp. | reverse complement strand
AATTGAGTTGCGTCGAGAACTATTTTAAAGACTTCATTTCAAAAAATTATTCTGACCGTCATGTGATATACGGCCGGTGTGCTCATCTCACAGAACCGCAGCAAATTCATTTGGACCAGGGCAGAGCGCAATGTCAAAACCGTACGCTGTGTCAAAGAGGTTGTCCCTTCGGCGGATATTTCGCGGCTAATTCAACTACCATTCCATGGGCGATAAAAACCGGGAATCTTACGCTGCGTCCTTTCTCTGTTGTGGAATCGATCATTTATGATGACCAAAAAGAAAAAGTAACCGGTGTTCGTGTCGTCGACGCGAAAACGAAACAGGCAATTGAATTTTATGCGCGAATCATTTTTGTAAATGCCGCAGCGCTAAACACGAATCTTATTTTATTGAACTCTGTCTCAGGCCGTTTTCCGAATGGTTTAGGAAACGATAGCGGTTTGCTGGGTAAATACGTTGCGTTTCATAATTATCGTGCGCGCATTTCTGCGACCTACGATGGTTTTCCCGAGTCAACAACGGAAGGCCGAAGACCAACAGCAGCATACATTCCACGCTTTCGAAACGTAGTCAAACAGGAAACAGATTTTTTGCGTGGCTATGCCGCCGGTTTTGCAGCGAACAGACCCGTCAACCAGGACAATGATGGCGTGGGTAAAACACTTAAAGATAATTTGGGAAAAAAAGATCTGGGACCGTGGCGCGTGGGTTCTCACATGATGGGCGAAACGATACCAAAAGAAACGAATTACGTAAGCCTTGATAAAACAAAAAAAGATGAGTGGGGCGTGCCGCTTTTAAACATTTCTGTTGAGTATGATGATAACGACGAAAAGATGGTTAACGATTTCATCGGGCAACTCAGCGAAATGTACACAAAGGCCGGGTTCAAGGATATCAAAACAACCGATTCACACGCAGCGCCGGGGCTTGACATCCATGAAATGGGTGGTGTGCGAATGGGCAAAGATCCAAAAACATCCATGCTCAATTCTTGGAATCAATTACACGCGTGTAAAAATGTGTTTGTCACAGATGGCGCATGCATGACGTCCACATCAACACAAAATCCGTCACTCACTTACATGGCCATCACAGCCAGGGCTTGTGATCATGCTGTTGATGAATTGAACAAAGGAAACCTGTAGCTTCTTTTTGCACACAGACTTCTCTCCGCAGCAGTATTAACGGTAATATCTGGTGGCAGGCAACCTGTCGTGGACAGACGTGCGTTTTATTATTGATTAACGCGTTGTGCTATTAAAAATCAAAGATGGTTTAGGAGAAACCGGCCAGACTTTGTGAAAACGTGGTGGCTCGGTGTCTTAGTAGTTTCTGTTCTTTTGAACCACGAAGACTCGAAGACATAAAGACACAGTAGGAGAATGAGCTGCACACTACAAAAATGACTAGCACGAAGACGTTATTGATTAGTTGCACTAATTGCAATACTTAACTTTATAGCCTCCGAACCGCTGATGTTTGAATGTAAGGCTCAAATTTTTTTGCAGGTTTATGAAATTATCGCATAGGCATATCAGGTCCTTTTTGTTGAGCCCGGTTTTTCTTATTACAAGCCACATCGCGGCGCAAGAGATCTGCAACAACGGTGTGGATGATGATGGCGATGGTTTAACTGACCTCTATGATCCGGATTGCCAATGCCGTTTTACCGTAACGGGTAATCTTCTGCAAAACGCGTCGTTCGAATCTTATGACCATTGCCCGGCAAGTTATACGTACACGAATGATCATGATATTATTAATGCATGGGAATATGGCACCTATACCAACATTAATGAAGCAAACTTTTATCACAACCTAAAATGTCCGTATGATTCGACCCAGGTAATGTTAAACATGCCGCCCAGCCTGCCATTACCGGAGGGCAATGCATTTATTTCAATTGTAAATACGCCCTACCTCGACAACCGGCCGGAAAAAGATATGACGAAGAGTTATGTTGGCCAATGTTTACAAACACCACTCGTAAAAGGCGAATCTTATACGTTAAGCTTCGATGCAGGCAGGTTCAGATCGTGGGACAATCTTACCGGAAAAATGTTTCCTTTCACAGTTGCTGTTTTCGGCAACGCAGACTGCAACGCCGTTCCTTTCGGAAAGGTCGATGCCGCAGGGAATGGTTGCCCTTCAAACTACAATGGTTGGGTTTTGTTGGGTAAAAGAACCATGTACAGCAACGGCCAGTGGGTGCAGGGAACAGTGAATCTGAAGATGCCTCACGACATTCATGTCATAGAGGTTGGTGTTGATTGCTCGATACTTGAATCGATCCATGATCTTACCGACAGCACAACATATTTGGATTACCACGTCTATTACCTTGATGACCTGCACTTGTTGCCAACGAAAGATTTTCCTTTTCAATATATACAGACGCAGCTGCAAAGCGGTTGTACGGGATTGCCGGTTTTACAAGCGCCGAATTTTGCCGGCGGCAGCTATCAATGGTATAAAGACAGTATCGCCATCGCGGGTGCAACCGGCATAACACACCAGGTAACCGACACCACCGGGCAACATTATTATAATGTCATGATCACCACAAGTAATAAGTGTATCACGTCAGAGCCTTTTTTTCTTGTTGCAAGCAGATTATACGACATCCATATTCCCACGGATACAACTCTATGCATCAACGATACGATGATCCTCGCTCCCGCATTCGACGGCATCACTTATACTGTTAACGGCGAAATCGGCACAGCGGTGTCGATCAGTAAAGAGGGTTCATACACCATAACGGCAACCGACATTTACGGCTGTCAAAAAACCTTCGTAACAAAAGTTGCCCTGCAAAATTGTAACGACTGTGACGCTTTTGTACCGACCGCTTTCACACCCAATGGCGATGGTTTAAATGATCTTTTTAAGGCGAAGGTCAATTGTGCGTTGTCGCAATTTCATTTAAGAATCTATAATCGTTGGGGCAAAACGATCTTTCAAACCGGGGACATAAACAGAGGTTGGGACGGTACTCTTTCCGGCATCAAGCTACCGCCCGGCACGTATGTGTATTTGATCGACTATAAAACCAAAACAGGCGCGGCCAGGATGACGAGGGGAACAATTGTGTTGATGATGTAGATAAGGATCGCTGATGTCTGATCTCTGATGTCTGATCTCTGATCTCTGGTCTTGACGAACGTTTCATGCGATTGCAGATTGGCGATTGCAGATTGCAGATTCTTTGTTATTTTTCTGTTTCTTATTTCTTACCTCCTTTTTCAATTTTTTATTTTATTTGGATCTTGCCATTTTGGAATTTGGAATTTTTAATACATACGCTCATGAGAAAACTACTGACATCGTTATTTATCTGCGCGATCGTTTCATGCCACAAGCCAGTTTACGACACCATCATTCGAAACGGGACCATTTATGATGGCAATGGAGGTGAACCTTTCAAGGGTGACGTTGCGATCAATGCTGACACGATCGCTTTTATCGGCGACTTAAAAAATGCTTCCGCAAAAAATGAGGTCGACGCTGTTGGCAAAGCAGTAGCACCCGGATTCATCAACATGATGGGACATTCTGAAGAAGCACTTTTCCAGGATGGCAGATCTCAAAGCGATATCCGCCAGGGAGTAACCACTGAAATATTTGCTGAATTCAGCATGGGTCCGCTCAATCCAAAAATGAAAGAGCAGCTTCAAAAAAATCAGGCCGATATAAAATACCCGGTGAACTGGAACACACTCGGCGAATACATGAACGTGTTGGAGAAAAAAGGTATCTCCTGCAATATCGCCTCATTTGTCGGCACGGGCACGGTCCGTCAGTATGTGATAGGCGAAGACAATATAGCACCTAGTCCGCCGCAGCTGGACAGCATGAAGCTGCTGGTTGACCAGGCTATGGAAGAAGGAGCATTAGGTGTAACAAATGCGTTGATCTATCCTCCTGATTTTTTTGCAAAGACGGATGAGCTCATCGCATTGTCGAAAGAAGCTTCAAAGTATGGAGGCATGTACACAAGCCACATGCGAAGTGAAGGAAACAAATTAACGCAGGCCGTGCAGGAACTTATCACCATTTCGAAAGAAGCGAATATACCTGCCGAAATTTTTCACCTCAAGGCCGCCGGAAAAAATAACTGGAACAAAATGGACAGCGTTATAACAATGGTTAATAATGCGCAAAACGAGGGCTTGCACGTTACTGCCGACATGTACACTTACCTGGCCGGCGCAACCGGTTTAACTTCCGTCTTTCCTCCAACATTGCAGGATGGTGGCTTTGGAAAACTGTGGGAACGTTTGCACGATCCTGTCACCAGGAAACAAATGGCAAAAGCAATGAACACGGATGCCGAAGACTGGGAAAATTTATACTATGGAGCCGGCGGCGCGGAGCATGTGCTATTGCTTGGATTCAAACAAGATTCATTAAAAAAGTTTACAGGAAAAACGTTGGCTGAAGTAGCGACATTGCGCGGCACCAGCCCGGAGGAAACTGCGATGGATCTCATTATACAAGACAGTACACGGGTAGGCGTTGCTTATTTCATGATGACCGAAGACAACGTAAAGAAACAGGTGGCGTTACCCTGGGTAAGTTTTGGCAGTGATGAAGGTTCCTACACAAATTCCGGTGTGTTCTTAAAATTTAATGCACACCCAAGAGCATATGGAAATTTTGCGCGCGTGCTTGGGAGCTATGTAAGGGATGACAAAGCATTGAGTCTTCAACAGGCGATCTATAAATTGGCTAAACTACCGGCCACTAATTTGAAATTGCAAAAACGTGGAGAACTGAAAGTCGGTAACTACGCCGATGTGGTGGTCTTCGACCCGGCCACAATCCAGGATCATGCAACGTATGAAAAGCCGCATCAATATGCAACCGGCGTAAGCGATGTTTTTGTGAATGGCAAGCAGGTCTTAAAAAATAGTGAGCACACCGGAGCAACACCCGGCAGGTTTTTGAAAGGACCGGGTTACAAAAGGTGAAGGAACACGCGTGACACAGATTGGGCGGATCATGTTTTAAGTTCCAAATTGCAAATCGCAAGATGCGGAGAATCAAAAATCCAAATCGCAAATCTCAAGATCCAAATAAATCAAAAAATTAAAATCCGAAAATACAGATCGGTGACAATCCGTGCCCGCAGGCAGTGTCATCCGTGTTCTATCCTACACTCTTTATGTTCCAAATTGCAAAATCGCAAGATGCGGAGAATCAAAAATCCAAATCGCAAATCTCAAGATCCAAATAAATCAAAAATTAAAATCCAAAAATACAGATCGGTGACAATCCGTGCCCGCAG
>DASQJI010000232.1:0-1826 GCA_035631175.1 Parafilimonas sp. | reverse complement strand
CTGATCTCAGCAATTCTTTTGCTGTTCAGGCAGGGGTGGAGAACCGGAGTGAACCGTGCGGCGGAGGCCATGACGATCTTCGCAGTAATGTGTGCCGGGCAATTTCCGATCTGGCATATGGGAAGGGTTTGGATGGCGTTCTTCACTTTACCCTATCCAAACACGCGCGGTCCCGTTTGGCCAAATTTTGCGTCAGCTCTTATGTGGGATGTTTTCGCGATTTCCACGTACTTTACCGTATCACTTTTGTTTTGGTATTCCGGTTTGTTGCCGGATTTCGCAACTATACGCGACCGGGCAAAAACTAAACTGCGTAAATTATTATATGGAATCGCATCATTCGGCTGGAGCGGTTCAACAAAACACTGGCAGCGTCACGAATCGCTTTCACTGGTGTTAGCAGGCCTCGCAACACCGCTCGTGTTGTCGGTTCACACAATAGTATCCTTCGACTTCGCAACGTCAGTAATTCCCGGTTGGCATACTACCATCTTTCCGCCATACTTTGTAGCCGGCGCCATTTTTTCGGGTTTTGCGATGGTGCAAACACTGCTTTTGATCACCAGGAAAGTTTTGCATCTCGAGGAGTACATCACAATTGGGCACATCGAGGCAATGAATAAAGTGATCGTTCTAACCGGTTCTATTGTCGGTTGCGCATACCTCACAGAATTGTTCATGGCGTTCTACAGCCAAAACCAGTATGAGGCTTATGCGTTCTTTTATACAAGGGCGAACTTCTTCAGTCCTTATGGATGGGCCTATTACAGCATGATGTTCTGCAATGTTGTTTCCCCGCAGATATTCTGGTTCAGAAAACTGCGCCGTAATTTATGGGTGACGATGTTTTTAAGCATCGTGGTCAACGTGGGTATGTGGTTTGAACGTTTTGTTATCATCGTTACCTCGTTGTTTAGAGACTATCTGCCATCATCATGGCCGGTATATTATAGCCCGACAATTTTTGAGATAGGGTTCTATGTTGGCACTTTCGGTTTATTCTTTACCTGTTTCTTCCTGTTCTCAAAATATTTCCCGGTTATCGCAACTGCGGAGATCAAACATATATTAAAGGTATCTGGCGAAAACTATAAGGACAAGATGGACCGTATTGAAGTGAAGTCGTCAGAAGAGTTTGCGCATGAGTATGCGCATTGATATTTGATAACGTAAAATCTCCGCCAAAAGCGGGATCGCATATGGCAAAGAAGAAATTTGTTGTAGGTTGTTTCGACGATGAGGATGTCTTGTTTCCTGCAGTGAAAAAAGTTCGCCTCGCAGGTTATAAGATCCACGACGTGTATACTCCGTTCGCAGTGCATGGTCTCGATCATGCGATCGGGTTGAAGGAAACAAGCCTTCACACGGCGGGTTTCATTTACGGTATCACCGGCACTACCATTGCGCTCGGCGGAATGGGTTGGGTGTTCACCGCAGACTGGCCATTGAATATTGGAGGAAAACCTCACTTTCCGCTTCCCGCATTCATTCCCATTACGTTTGAATTGACGGTACTCATCTCGGCTGTGGGCATGGTGCTTACGTTTTGTTATCTCTGCCAGATGGCGCCATTTGTGAAGAAACATCATTTTCATCCGCGTGCCACTGATGATTTCTTTGTAATGGTAATAGAAGCTACGTCGAGAACAAATGTGAACGATCTGCAGGATTTTCTTCGCAATGCAGGAGCTGTAGAAGTTAGCGTACAGGAAGTTGAATCAGGCTGGTGGATCGGCACGTATGATAAGGAACAACGACTGATCAAAGAGGATACGCAGGTTGTAATCTAATTAAATCGGAAATGAAACTTCAATCATTCATATTTA
>DASQJI010000231.1:0-2432 GCA_035631175.1 Parafilimonas sp. | reverse complement strand
CGGATGATATCGCTTCTAGTTTAGCCTTCATTTGCGCTGTTTATGCCGCGGTATTTGCAAACTAGTAAAAAAATGTCAATACAGAACAAAAACCGGTCATTGCAGCTGTTGACAATAGCGCTCGCCTGCAACTATTTTTGTTGCTGACAAACAGTTATTATGCAGGGTGAAAATCACAAGGAGCAAATCGTAAAGAACAGAAACGATGTCTTGCTTCGCGATCAGTCCGGCGAAACGAATCTGTTGAAGAAACAATGCAAGCATCGCCGTGAAGACGGCTGGTGCAGCAAAACGCAGCGGAAATGTCCGTTACTAAATTTTATATTTATAAATCAATAAAGATTATTGTATGCAACAAGAAACGATGGCTGCCACGATGGCGCCGAATATGATTCCCGGAAATGCGCATAAAGATATTCCCGGAAATCCCTCAACTGCAAAAAGCAGCGCCACAAAACTAAATGACCGCAGCAATGGCAAACCACTTCGCGTGTTGAGTGAGGATGATTGGAATTTCTGGGTTACGAATGGATATGTTGTTATCAGGAATGCGGTTCCGCGTGAACAGGCGCTTGAGACAGCGAAATTTTTATGGGAGTTTGAAGAGAAGGACCCGAACGATCCGTCTACGTGGTATGCGCCGCCAAGAGCCGAAATGAAAATGAAAGAGCTGACGAATACGGGCATGGTGGAAGTTTACAACAATCAATATTTGTGGAATAACAGGATGACACAAAAGGTGTACGATGCGTTCGTTGACATTTGGGGCACCGAAAAATTATGGGTGACGATCGACCGGGCGAATCTTAATTTTCCTATCAGGCCCGGTTTCGAGTACAAGGGTTTCATTCACTGGGATTATGATCCGGAAACTAAACCCGTAAATGTGCAGGGCGTTCTTGCGCTCGCGGATCAAACGGATGAGAACATGGGCGGCTTTCAGTGCATCCCTGAATTATTCCGCACGTACGATACATGGAAACTTACGCAGCCGGAAGACCGCGATCATTTTAAACCGGATATAACCGGCTTTGAACTCGTGAAAGTAAAAATGGAAGCAGGCGATCTTTTAATATTCAACAGCCTCCAGCCACACGGCATTCGGCCGAATTTGAGCGGAGATAAAGTGAGAATAGCACAATACATTTCTATGATGCCGGCTGAAGAAGATAACGCGGCACTGAGGGAATGGAGAATTAATTCATGGAAGAACCGGATCGCTCCGGAGGGATATGCGTTTCCCGGCGACCCGCGTAACTGGGAACAAACAAAGTATGGAACTGCTGAACTTACTCCGCTGGGAAGGAAGTTGCTCGGACTTGAGAACTGGTGATTGTGAATAGTGAATTGTGAGTTGTGAATGGCTGTTGAAATTCGAGATTGCTGCTGAATCCTATTCCTGATCGGCCATCAGAGTTGAAACACTAAAAAAGGACGAAAAGGGCAAGAGTATTTATGATAAATGATCAACCGTATACAACACTTAACAACGGCATCCGCATGCCGTTGTTTGGTTTAGGGGCATGGGACATGTATGGCAAAGAAGCCGAGCAGGCGACGCTCGATGCGCTGGACATCGGTTACCGGTTAATAGACACGGCAACTTTATACAACAATGAAAAGGAAATAGGGAACGCTGTAAGAAGATGCGGTAGACCAAGGGAAGAGATCTTTGTAACAACAAAAGTTCCGAATTCAAAGCACGGATATGATCCAACGTTAAAAGCGTTTGATGCAAGTATGAAGACGCTAAACATTGACTACGTTGACCTGTATCTTGTTCATTGGCCAGTTCGCGGAAAAAGAAAAGAAACATGGAAAGCGCTGGAGCATCTTTATAACAGCCGGCAGGTAAGAGCAATTGGTGTTGCAAATTACTTAATGCCTTTCTTGAACGAACTGGAAACATATAGCACAGTGACACCCGCGGTGAATCAACTGGAATTTACTCCATGGCTGTATTTGAAAAACGAGTTGCAATATTGCGTCGAACATAAAATACAGTTACAATCATACTCGCCTCTAACCCGCGGACGGAAATTTAATGATGAACGATTGCTCAAGCTTTCAAAAAAATATAACAAGACGCCAGCGCAAATTATTTTGAGATGGAATATTGAGCACGGCATTTCGACGATCCCAAAATCTTCGAACAAAAAAAGACTGAAGGAAAATTTTGACATCTTCGATTTTTCGCTTTCAAAGGAAGACATTGAATGGATGGATACTTTCAATGAGAATTTCCGCGTTGTAGAAGACCCGATGTGGATGTTTTAACGATTGCAGATTGGCGATTGCGGATTGGAGATTGCGGATTTGGGATTGCAAATTGAATATTAAAATTTTAAACGACGAGAAATGCAGTGGAGCACGAAGGACACCACGAACCACTACGGGCACAAAGAAAATTCATCTAACCGTTGTGTTCGTTG
>DASQJI010000230.1:0-6475 GCA_035631175.1 Parafilimonas sp. | reverse complement strand
TCTCTTAATCGAAAGTAACGGACGGATACTATGACATGTGAATGGATAATTTTTGAAGCACCAGCGAACACGCACTCTTCATCTGCAGTGCCCGCTTTACGCTTCAAATCCGGCGCAAGCCGCCCTCAAATCCTTCACCGGGTTTTCCGCTGCAATCGGGGCTACTTCAGCGGTTTGAATATCATTCAGCTTATCACATTTCATAAAAGTTCGCGCGTCGAAGGTTGTTGCTGCATGCACGAGTCTGCTCTTTGCTCGCATGGGGCATTTTGTTTCCTACGATAGCGCGACACACGTTAACTGACTAGTTGCAATGGCAGAGTTCAGCTCCGCGCTCGGTTTCGTTCAATCGGCATCAAATGTTTACTCGTCTCCTCCTCAAGCATAACTGTAACAATTAAGCAAGTCGAAGCGAATAACCATTTTTCAGTAAAACAAAATTACATGGTGTGGAATACCGTTAAATTAGTCGACGAATTGAGTACCTGACCTTGAAGTAAGCAACCAATAATTTTAATATTTATATGGAAGTACAAGAAGAAATCAAAAACTATATTTCCAGCCAGCCCGAAGCAAAACGCAGGGACATGGAAGCATTGCATCGCATCATTCTGGAAGTAATGCCTGGATGTAAATTATGGTTCCTCGATGGAAAAGACGGTGAAAACAAAACCGTGTCTAATCCTAACATAGGATATGGAGTTCACACCATAAAATATGCCGATGGAAAAACCAGGGAATTTTATGAAATCGGTATCAGTGCAAACAAAACAGGGATCTCTGTTTATATCCTCGGTATTAAAGATAAAAAATATTTAGCTGAGACATATGGACAAAGACTCGGCAAGGCGAGCGTGAGCGGATATTGCATTAAGTTCAAAAGTCTAAAAGACATAAACATAGATATACTTGCAGCGGCAATTGGATATGGATTTGCGACTTCCCTCTGAGACCAGGGTGAGGGTTGCAACCAGGGCTGACGCCCATTATACAGGCAGGCATAACAATCCGCAGCAGCTGTTTACTTAACCTCGTTCAATCCCGGCTCAACCGGCCGGCGCAATGTGTCAAATACTTTTATTGGCTGCAAAATCGGTACGCATGATTTAGATTGTGATTGAGTGATTTTTTCTGTTCCCGAAAGAAAAACTTTAAGATCAGTAAATTTCATTTAATAAAATCGAACTTTCATACACAATTGATGGCCTCTCCCAGAAACGTAATCAAGATGAAACATTGTTATTGTATCTTTCTATTGACCATTGCGACTTTCTGCAATAGGATAGCCTTGGCTCAAAACAATTCTCGATCTCCTCAGTTAACAATTGGAGACAATGCACCAGAATTAAGAATTGGACAATGGCTTAAGGATGGAGGATTTAAGCCTTTTGAAAAAGGCAAAGTTTATTTAATTGATTTATGGGCAACCTGGTGTGTTCCATGTATCGTTGGAATGCCGCATTTATCCGAATTACAAAAAAAGTATAAGGCGAATGGCCTGGAGGTAATTGGGATTACAAGCGAGGACAAATATGGAAATACCCTTGAAAGTGTAAAGAATTTCATTTTGAAAAAAGATTCTCTGATGAATTATAATGTTGCCTGGGTCGCTCCTTCCATGAAAGATACTGAAGAAGGCATTTGGCTTCATCCCTGGATGCAACAAAGCGGATTTGGCAATCTACCAACTTCGTTTCTTATTGACAGAAATGGTAAAATCGTTTATATGGGTGACCCGTCAACCATAGACAAAACATTAGATGATGTCATGGAAGGCAATTACGATGTAACCCGTTTAAGAGAAGAATATATATCAGGGATTGATGCAGAAAAAACTTTGCTCAAATTCAACCACGCATTAAAGACAAAAGTTTTTGACTCTGCTATTAATTATGGGCTGCAATTACTTACAAATTTCCTTTATGTAAGACCTAATACATACTTAGTTATGGGTTGGCAGGTGGCGCATATACAAGGTGAAGTCGATTCGCAATTATTGCAAATTGGCTATAATGCTATCATACGCGGTATTCAACAAACCAACTTTAACTCGCCGGCATTTTATGACGTGTTAGCGGCGATCTACGCAGCAAGAAAAGATTATCCCTTAGCAATAATTATTGAAAAACTTGCGGTTGCATTATCGGAAGGTGAGATGAAGAAAAATCAAACAAAGAATTTAGAAAAATATTTGGCTCTTGAAATGGAAAAACAAAAACGCTAAATTCTGAATCTTTACCTCTATAAAACAAATTGTTTCTAACAGTGTGGACGCTCGTCGGAATGTGCTGTCGGCATGTGGGCAAGATCAATCGCCAAGGAACTACCACCGTCCGGGCTTGATGTTGGCTTTAGACCATACCGGAAAAAAATAATTGTCCTTAAATTTTGCGAAACCGAATAGTTGCACATATATTTGCAACCTATTGGTTGCGTAAAAATTTCATTCGTATGAGACGAGACATTTTCCAGGCGATAGCTGACCCGACAAGGCGAGCCATTATAGCCTTAATTGCATTACAGGCAATGACGCCAAATGCCATCGCCGAAAATTTCAAAACCACAAGACAAGCTGTTTCAAAACACCTTCGCATTTTAACCGAATGCGAATTAGTAAAACAGGAACAACAAGGCAGGGAAATCTATTACTCACTTGAAATCGAAAAGATGAAAGAGATTGATAAATGGCTTAGCCAATACAGGAAAATTTGGGAAGCCCGGTTCAATCAACTTGACAAAGTATTATCAACAATTAAAAAACAGAAAAAATGAAAAATGATCTGCTATTTGATTTTACCGTAGACAAAGCAGCAAAAACGGTATATATAACCAGGGAATTTGATGCGCCCCTTTCGCTGGTATGGGATGCTTATACCAAACAAGAGCTTCTTGACCAATGGTGGGCACCTAAACCGTGGATGTCAAAAACAAAATCAATGAAATTTGAAGTTGGCGGACGAAGATTCTATGCTATGGTAAGTCCGGAAGGACAAGAGCGTTGGTCAATTCAGAAATATACTTCGATTACTCCAAAAACCAATTTCAAATTCTTTAATGCTTTTGCGGACAAAGATGAAAACCCTGAATTGCCAGGATCTGAATGGGATTTTAATTTCAGCGAACAAACGGGAACGACAACAGTCACTATTACTATTTACAACGAATCCCTTGCACGCCTTGAGAAAATGATTGAAATGGGTTTCAAGGAAGGATATGCAATGCAAATGCAAAATTTGGATGAATTACTGGCAACTTTATCGCAAAAATGATTTACGTTTTCAAAACATCTGTCAAAACAAAAATCCAGGCAAAGAAACTTAAACCGCATATTGACAAAATCTTGCCAAAAGCAAAATGGAACTTTGACCTGGATGACTGCGACAAAGTACTGCGCATTGATAGCGAAGAAAATATCATCTTGCCAATAATAACCATGCTAAAAAATCAAAATTTTGAATGCGAAGAACTTGAATAAAAACGTATAATAAATATTAATACTCAAAAATAAAAATTATGGCAGTTATCAATCCTTATATTCACTTCAACGGAAATGCGGAGGAAGCTTTTACATTTTACAAATCAGTATTTGGCGGAGACTTTGCACGAATTATACGTTACAAAGACCTGTCAACCCCTGAATACCCAATACCGGAAAATGATGCAAATAGGATCATGCATATTGTGTTGCCTATCGGTAAAAACAATGTGTTAATGGCTAGTGACGTTTTAGAAAGTATGGGACAAGTAACGGAAAACGACAACCGAAATACAATCTTTATTAGCGCCGAAAGCAAAGCAGAAGCCGACAAATTATTCAACGCACTTTCAGCAGGAGGTAAAGTTGAAATGCCAATTGCAGACGGTCCTTTAGGTTCATATTTTGGAATGTTTGCTGACAAATATGGTATTGAATGGATGGTGGACTTTACCGAAAATATAAAGAACAAAACTAACTGACGAGAGGCAATGACGGCTGACCTTGGCTTGCCAAAAGCAACGCACACAAAGAAGCTTCAAAAATTGCAGCATATTTTAAATACCAAATCAAAGAAATGAAAGTAGAGGTCAATCGCTAACCACTTAGTAAAGATGGAACCACTAGTCATGAATGGAACGATAAAATCAAAAAAATCAGTAAGATTGTAGGCTGGTGCAGCGTAAAAGGAGACTAAAAAACATGAAGTTGGAAAAAACGGGCAGGATTAGCAGTGAAGATAATCGTACAACAAACAATGTAACTATCATTTTATTTGTCATTTATTTGCTCGCAATATTTTGGATTTTACTGCTTAAGTTGGGTGTCCGGTTTTCTTACATGGGAAACAGGAGCGTAAACTTAATCGCGTTTAATCACCCTGATCGCGGCGAGCTCATCTCGAATGTGGTGATCTTTATACCGCTTGGTATGTATGCCGGGGTTCTGTTTACAAGATGGACTTTTGGTACTAAACTTTTATTGATTTTCTTAACCAGTTCAGTGGTTGAAACACTTCAATTTATTTTTAAAATTGGGGCCTTTGACATTACAGACATAATTACTAATATGTCGGGGGGAATAATTGGATTAATAATATTTGGAGCAATTAACAAAGGCTTCAACGATCATGTTAAGGCACAAAGATTCGTAAATATAGTGGCAGGCATAGGAACTGTATTGATGATTTCATTGTTATTACTTCTAAAAATGAACATGCTACCAGTAAGATACCAGTAACTTAGACCGTATACAGCAATAAATTTTTGGCCAACCACATTAAATTTGACATCTGATAACAAATTAAAAATGGACAAGACCAGGGTATACAGACTTGTTTTTGCCAGTGTATATCCGCTGTACATAAAAAAGGCGGAGAAAAAGGGCCGGACAAAGGAAGAAGTTGACGCGATTATTTTTTGGTTGACTGGCTACAACAAACAGACATTGCAAAAACAAATTGACAAAAAAAGTGATTTCGAAACATTTTTCGCCGAAGCGCCTGCGCTCAATCCTAATGTTTCAAAGATAACAGGTTTAATTTGCGGCTACCGGGTCGAAGAAATCGAAGATAAAGTCATTCAAAAAATGCGTTACCTGGATAAGTTAATTGATGAACTGGCTAAAGGGAAATCAATGGAGAAGATCTTGCGAAAGTAAGCATGTAAAAAATCCTTACCGCAGCCCTTACTTTTCATGTGTACTGAAAACGCCCTATAGATACGATCGCGCTGTCGCTGTGCCTATGTATTGGTTTCTTAAAATGCCGTGTAATTAAATTTTTGTCCGCCGACAGAAGCCTCATACATTAATCCTCCTTTCAGTTGAGTGAAGATCATAATGCCATTGGTGTATTTGGCGTGGGCAGCGGCGCCCACCGTAGCAGCAACAGCAGAAGCTTCCGCAGAGAATTCTATTTTATCCTCTCTGAACCGGTCGAGCGTTTCCTTATTTTCAAAGAATATCACTTCACGGTACGCCTGCCCCCCAAACTGGAAGCCTATTGTGACCTGCTTCATGCTGGCTTTCCCTATCATTGCCCCTTTTTCATACACTATCCCATTTCCGGCTGCTCCCCCCACGCCTATTGCTCCCTTGCCAATATTGGGAAATATAACATAGCCATACGCGCTGTCAAAAAGACTTTTCATCAATAGATCGGTTCGTATAAAGTCTGCCCGTGCGGAATCAGCGTCCTCAATAATTACCCTGTCTTTAGTGGATTGAGCCAATCCGCTGCTGGAAATACTTAATGCTGAAAACAAGAACAGGGCTTGAATAAACAGAAGGAAAGAAGTTTTTTTCATAGCGTAAACTTTTTAGAATGGAAAAGAAAAGTTCTACAAAAATCAGGCTTAATTCGGAATTCAACCAGAGCTGAAATAAAATTTTTTAAACCACAGCAACTCAAAACCTTGATTACGGATTTTGGACATCACATTATTCGCCAAACTTCTTACAGTTAACCCATAAACGAATCAACCAATTAACTAATGAACCTACCTCAAACCTCAAACTTCAAACCTCAAACATTATCTATACAACACCTGCACCGTGTCAGGTGTTTGCTGCTTCAGGATAACTTGTTTTGCCGCCGTCATCCTGGTGAGCAGGTCATTATTAAAATGGCGGATCGTCAACAGGCAAAGATCTTTTTCCACCTGCACATCAAAAATGTTGCTTGCGGTGGCGGCGAATTGGTCAATCTTGTCGCTTCGATCATCCAGGCACAACTGCAAGCTAACAGCGCCGGTTTGAATAAGGTTCGGTTTGACTTTTAATTCGCCGAGGATTTTATACAATTCGCTCATCAGGTGTTCAGCCACAAATGAAAAATCCTGGCTGTGTAAATGAATAAGGGCTTGTTTTTCCTTGATGATAACAATCGGCGGCAAACGTTGCGACATTTTCTTTGATATCACTGTTCCCGGCAACGATGGATCGAAAAAGCATTTCACGTGCAGCGGAATTCCCTTGTTCTCCAGCGGCTTGATCGTTTTA
>DASQJI010000229.1:0-5333 GCA_035631175.1 Parafilimonas sp. | reverse complement strand
CGTTACCTGTACCCTGGCGAGTTTATTAGCAAGGGCAAACGTTCGTACATACCCGAAGCCAAAACTGTGTGCGCTTATCTTGAAATCCGCGACTGGAAGCGACGGATCTGCAATTACATCGCCATGCGAAAATGCATATACCGCGGCGACGACATTAGTTCCTTTGGGCACGTTCGCATATGCGCGCGGTTCGAGGTCCTGTGCGCTAGCTGCAACAGAGCACATACAAAATAGTATTGCGAAGAATTTTCTCATCTTCCTTACCCGGTAAAATAGACTTGAAGTCAGCAATGTTACGAATACGATGAAGCTACAAAAGCGAAATCTACAATAAATATTGAAAACATGTTTAACTGTTAACTCAAACTGGAAGTCGATCGTTCGCCTGGTGTTACTTCTATTTTAGTTTCTGATCAAATTAGTTTTATCATGATATTACCTTCGACTACAAAATTCATGTCGCCGATGTAACGGTGTTCGGTGATGTTCGGTCTTTCGATTTAAACATCTTTCTTCGGTATGGAAGATTACATAAGAGCGCGTCGCGTTGGCATGTTTTTGTTTTTAAATGGCCCTATCTCAGTTCAATTACCGGGAAGCCACGTGCTTTGTCTTTTTTGTTTAAGACTGCGGATATAAATTAGCGTGATGAAAATAGTTACGGCGATAGCTCTGCTTCTTGGTTTATTCATTTTGTTCTACTGTTGCGTCGAATCAACAAAACCGGAAGTCGCAACTCCGCCGACCTACGTTGGCAGCGAAAAATGTCAAAGCTGTCATGGGAAAGAATACAACAGCTATCTTACCTCGGACCATTTTCATGCGATGGACAGCGCGTTACCCCGGTCGGTAAAGGGTGACTTTAATAACAGTTTTTTTGTTTACTACGGTGATACCAGTTTTTTTTATAAGAAAGGCGATCAATACTACGTGCGCACAACAGATTCAACTCACAAGAAAAAAGAATTCCTGATAAGCTTTACGTTCGGATGGCGTCCCTTGCAACAGTATCTCGTGAGTTTTCCGGATGGCCGCATCCAGGCTTTACCTTTTTGTTGGGATACGAGGCCTAAAGAACAGGGAGGACAGCGATGGTTTCACATTTATGGCAAAGAAAAAATTCCGCCGGGTGATGAATTATTCTGGACTGGCGTGAACCAAAACTGGAACTATATGTGCGCCGATTGCCACACCACCGATTATTTCAAAAATTTTGATGTATCAAATAATACGTTTCACAGTTCATGGAGCGAAGACAGAGTGTCTTGCGAATCCTGTCACGGACCCGCGTCGAAACATCTTGAATGGACAGAAAAAAAATATGCGAATGATAGTTTGAAAGGTTTTGTTATCAACCTGGCGGGGGAGAAAGTGAACTGGAAGTTGAACCCTGAAAAAGGAATTGCTTACCCGGACAAAATAGTTCACAACGATATTTTGATCGGCACCTGTGCGCGATGCCATGCACGGGCATCACGTCTTACCGATTATTATTTTCATGGGCAACCATTCTTGCAAACGCACATTCCGTCCACTATAAACACTGAAAGTTATTATGTCGACGGGCAGATAAAGCAAGAAGATTATGAGTATGGCTCCTTTTTGCAAAGTAAGATGTATGCAATTGGCGTAACATGTATCAATTGCCATGAGCCGCATACGATGCAATTGAAAGCCAGTGGTAACCAGGTTTGCTATTCGTGCCATGCGCCCGAAAAGTTTGACGTCCCTGAGCACACCCATCACCAGGTTAACAGCACTGGTGCGCAATGCGTCAATTGTCATATGCCTGTAACGAATTACATGGTGATCGATGCGAGGAGAGATCATAGCATACGCATTCCGCGGCCTGACCTTTCGGCGCAAATGAATACACCGAATGCCTGCAACAAATGTCATACTGATAAGTCTGTAGACTGGGCTGCAAAATATTTCCTTGACTGGTATAAGGACAAACTTCCGCCGGCACATACAACATATGCGGAATTGATGTATGCGGTATCAAAAAACACATCTGAAAGCGAACCTGCGCTGAATGATCTGCTGGCCTCGAAAAATTATCCCGCGATAATCCAGGCAACCGCACTTGAACGTTATACATTTTACACGCCGAGGATTGTTGAACAGATAAAAAATTATCTGCAAAGCCCGGATCCAAATCTTCGTTTGAATGCGGTTCACAGTGCAGCAAATTTGCCGCAGGAGACGTTATTAAGCATCGTTACTCCGCTGCTGGATGATGCTGTTATCTCCGTTCGCACTGAGGCAATGAATGCGATCGCGCCGTTCTATTCACAACTGGATCCGGATAAAAAGCAACGCTTCGATGCTGTCATGAATGAATATCTCACGATCCAGCGGAACCTCGGAGACCGGCCTGAATCTTATTTGAACCAGGGCATCGTGCTTGCAGCAACCGGAAAAACGGCTGATGCCGAACAGGCGTACCTCTTTGGACTGAAACGGTTTCCGTCGTTCGTTGCGTATTACGGTAATCTTGCTGATGTATACCGTGCGGAAAATAACGAAGAAAAAGCAAAAGAATATCTTGATAAGGGCTTATCAATTCAACCTGGCAATGCTGAGTTGCATTATGCCGCCGCGTTATGGTATGAACGAAAGAAAGATCGCGTATCCGGTTTGAGAGAGTTCAAAAAGGCGGTGGACCTTAATCCGGCCGATGGTTCTTTCACCTACGCTTATGCACTTGCGCTTCAGTCAGAACACCAACTGCAACCGGCGATCGCAATACTGGAAAATTACACATCAAAACAAGGCAATGATCCGCTTGTTCTGAACGGCCTGATCTCGATGTACCAGGAATCAAAGCAACCAGCCAAAGTGAGTTACTATACAGATTTAAGGAAGAGCGTGTATGGTTATTAAGAGCAGAGGGGCTCGCGTCTCTTAGGTCACACTCATGAAAGGCTGAGCCAAATTGTTTATCTTTTGCCCTTATAGATTTTTATATGGACGCTCCAATAAAAACTTACTGCGACTATGTTTCAAAGCTCGAAAAGCATAATGTACATAAACGATACCACGACACTGAGTATGGCTTTCCGCTTCAAAGCGACAATGAATTATTTGCAAGGCTGGTGCTCGAAATAAACCAGGCGGGTCTAAGCTGGAATACTATTTTAAACAAGAAAGAAAACTTTTTTGACGCTTACGACAATTTCGAAGTAGCCAAAGTGGCCAAGTACACCGGGAAGAAGATTGAAAAGCTGATGAATGATCCGGGCATCATCCGGAACCGCTTAAAAATAAACGCCGCCGTTGAAAACGCGAAAAAGATAAAAGAGCTGCAAAATGAATTTGGGTCGTTTAAAGCGTGGCTCGAACATCATCACGCATTAACAAAAGAAGAATGGGTGAAGTTGTTTAAACAAAATTTTCGATTTACGGGCGGTGAAATTGTAAATGAATTTTTGATGAGTACCGGATATTTGCCTGGCGCACATTCTGAGAACTGCCCGGTCTACAAAAAAATTTTAAAGCTGAAACCTATGTGGCTGAAATAAATAACAGGGCCATAGGTATCGCCCTATTTTTTTCCTGTGTTAAAAAACGGATGACTTTGCCGCATTGGCTATGCGACCGACTGAAAGCGTTCTCCGTTTTAAATCTGCCTCATCTTCTTCCACGCATTGATCAATCCATTCGTAGAAGAATCGTGCGATGTGATCGTGTCCCCGGACTCTAATTCAGGCAGGATCTTTCCCGCAAGCTGCTTGCCCAATTCAACTCCCCATTGATCAAAGCTGAAAATATTCCAGATAACACCTTGCACAAATATTTTATGTTCGTACAATGCAATAAGGTTGCCAAGGGTTTTGGGAGTGATCTCTTTTACTAAAAATGAATTCGTTGGTTTGTTTCCTTTAAACACTTTAAACGGCACTAATTTTTTTATTTCTTCCGGCGACTTGCCATCTTTTTTTAATTCTTCAGTCACCTCGGCTTCAGTTTTTCCTTTCATCAGTGCTTCCGTTTGCGCAAAAAAATTGCTCAGCAACTTTACGTGGTGATCACCGATCGGATTGTGGCTGATCGCGGGCGCAATAAAGTCGCAGGGAATTAATATCGTTCCCTGGTGGATGAGCTGGTAAAACGCGTGTTGACCGTTAGTGCCCGGCTCGCCCCAGATCACGGGCCCGGTCTGATAATTCGTTTCGCTCCCGTTGCGGTCAACATACTTTCCATTACTTTCCATATTGCCCTGCTGAAAATACGCGGCAAACCGATGCATATACTGATCGTAAGGCAGAATTGCTTCCGTCTGCGCCTTGAAAAAATTTGTGTACCAAATTCCTATCAGCGCCATCAACACCGGGATGTTTTTATCAAACGGAGCTGTTTGAAAATGTACATCCGTTTCATAGGCGCCTTTTAACAACTGTTCGAAATTTTCGTAACCGATGGTCAGTGCGATCGACAAACCAATAGCGCTCCATAGTGAATACCTGCCACCAACCCAATCCCAAAACTCAAACATGTTGGCAGGATCGATGCCAAATTTCTTTACCTCTTTTTCATTTGTACTCAACGCCACAAAATGTTTCGCGATCTCCTGCTCACCCGGCGCATGTTGCAGAAACCACTCACGCGCTGTATGCGCATTGGTCATAGTTTCCTGCGTAGTGAAAGTTTTAGACGCGATCAAAAACAACGTCTCATCCGGCGTGATCTTTTTTAATGTTTCCGCGATATGTGTTCCATCAACATTACTTACAAAATATGCCTGAATATTCTCTTTCCAATAAGGACGCAATGCTTCGGTCACCATCACCGGTCCAAGGTCACTTCCGCCGATGCCGATGTTTACGATGTACTTTATATTCTTGCCGGAATAACCTTTCCATTCGCCGCTATGAATTTTTTTGCAGAAGTCATTCATGTGCTGTTGTACCCGCTGTACATCGGGCATTACATCTTTTCCATCGCTGTACACCGGGTCGCCACTAAAGTTCCTCAATGCTGTATGCAGCACTGAGCGGTTTTCGGTCTCATTTATTTTGTCGCCTTTAAACATTGCCTGTATCGCTGTTTTCACCTCGCAATCCCCGGCAAGCTGCAACAGCAGTTGCAATGTTTTCGGCGTCATGATATTTTTTGAATAGTCGAAAAGAATATCATTCGTCGTGAGCGAGAATTTTGAAAATCTGTCGGGATCGTTCGCGAATAATCGCTTCATCGATACGTTGCGCATCTCTTCGCTCTGATGTTTTTTTAAAAGGAGCCAGGCCTGTGTATTTGTGGGATTTATTCTTGGTAACATCTATGATTAAAAATGAGGATGGTGATTTAATAAAAAATGAATTATTTGCGAT
>DASQJI010000228.1:0-9011 GCA_035631175.1 Parafilimonas sp. | reverse complement strand
TTTTATCTCACCGCCATGCGCTTTTATGATGTCGTAACTCAAACTCAAACCCAGCCCTGTTCCTTCGCCTGTTGGCTTGGTGGTGAAGAAGGGTTGGAAAATTTTATCAACGATGTTTTGGGGAATGCCGGGGCCGTTATCTCTAACTCTGATTTCAATTTTATGATTCAGCTTTTTTGTGACAACGGTGACCGTAGGGGCGTAAGGCGCGTTGGTAGCTTCGAGCTTTGAGCTCTGAGCTGCGAGCTTTGGGCTTGTTGGGTCAGCTATCGCTGATTTACTTGACGCACCTTTAGCTAGGTCCGAAGCTTTTGACACGGCATAAAATGCATTGTTGTATAAATTCAACAAGACTCTTCCAATATCCTGCGAAACAATATTGATGTTACCGATCGTGTCATCGAAATCAGTTTTCAGCGTTGCATTAAAAGACTTATCCTTCGCACGCATGCCGTGATAAGCAAGGCGCAGATATTCATCTGCCAGTGCATTAATATTGGTCGGTTCCTTTTGCCCCGAACTGATGCGCGAGTGCTGGAGCATATTCTTCACGATTGCGTCCGCACGCCTGCCATGAGACGCTATCTTTTCGTTGTTCTGAAAAATATCATTGAGCAGCGCATCCTGTTCATCATCGTTGCTCAATTTACCGGATTCGCTGTTCGACATCGCTCGCTTACTTCTAAGTTCTTCGATCAGCTCATTGTTGATATCGGCAAAATTGTTCACGAAGTTCAAGGGGTTTTGTATCTCATGTGCAATGCCCGCCGTGAGTTCGCCGAGCGAGGCCATTTTTTCGGATTGGACAAGTTGGGTTTGAGTTGTCTGGAGCTCCTCGAGCGATTTTTGTAATTGCGCTGTTCTCAGATTTATTTTTTCTTCCAATACTTTATTTTCCTTAGTGAGTTTGCGTGAGCGATAAACAATATATGCACGAAGGATACCGATGCATATCAAAGCAAATATTGTATATGCCCACCACGTTTTATACCACGGCGGAGCAATTACAAAGCTAAAAGACGCAGGGCTCGACCATGCTCCACTGATCCTTTTACTACATACTTTGAAAGTATAATCACCAGGCGGAAGGTTCAAATAGTTTTCAGTGTATGTATTGGTAGTTGGAGCGCTCCATTTTCTGTCAATGCCTTCTAATACGTAACTATACCAGGTTGTATCCTGCCTGCCTAAATTAGCCTGCACAAATTTGAATTGAACATAATTCTGTTTGTAAGGAATAGTCAGGTTTACGGGCAAATTGTATGCTCCTTCCACGCTATCCCAACTAAACTTTTTCTGATCGGAGAACCCTGCATTAGCAGAAGTGGTCGCGTTGAACGAACTGTCAATTCCACCGGATGATTTTGTATTAACAAAATGCTGAGGAGTGGTCATTATATAGATGCCGGTAATGTAAGTTGCAAAGGAATCGTTTGCACGTTTGATGTCATTGATAACCGTTACGGTGTTATCTCCTAATAAATACTGCCCCGACCTTGTTACTGCATCTGCGGCCCACGATACACCTTGTTTTACGAATGCCTGCGACCTGTCAAGCACACTTATTTTCCATTTGGCGGAGCCGTTTGAAGTGTCGTTAGCTCCTGGTGGCGTGATGATCGTTACTTTATTACTCGTTCCCGCCAAAATATCTCCATGATACTCCAATAGCGACAGTATAAAATCATTGGATAGTCCTTCTTTTGTTGTTATTGCAGTAAGTGTATTTGCTTTCTTATCTGCAACATATATCCCTTTATCGGTCCCGATCCACATCCTGCCGTTTTTATCCGGCAACAATAAACGATTGCATGTGTCTTTCAAACCCGGCTCTTGATCCAGGTATTTAATAGTTGCTTTATTCATGTCAATTACATCAACACCACCCTTGTTGGTCGCTATCCAAATCAATCCTTCCTTATCCTCTTTTACATCTGCAATTCCATCGTCGCTTAACCCGCCGCGGACGCTGGTGTGGATAATAAATTTTTTTGTAGAGTCAATCAGGTCCACACCGTTATTGGGCCCGGTAAACCAAAGACTGCCGGCCCTGTCTTTAAAGGATGAGTAAATGGTGTCGTTTGCAAGGCCATTGCTTTTGTTTATTATCTCAATCGTTTTTTTTGCAGGGTCAATTATGTTGATCCCGCCATTCGTTGTTACCACCACTTTATCATCGAATTTGTAAAATGATTGTACAAAATCATTACTCAGACCGTGTGCTCTATCCAGCGTTCTTGCACCATCTCTTTCGGGATTCACTATGATTATTCCTTTTTGCGTGGCCACCCACAGGTTCCGCGCCGAGTCTTCAAGAATGCTAATGATATTGTTGTTACCGACCGGGCGAACTGTTTCACCGTTTTGATCCACAACATTTATTCCTCCTACAGTTGCGAACCACATCCGGTTATAGTTATCCTGTACGCATGAAAGGACAATATTTTCGCTCATGCCGTTATCCTTATTAATTACACGCCGTGTTTTATTTCGAATATCCAGTAACTCCAGCCCTAAGACAGTGCCTTTCCAGATTTTCCCCTTATTATCAACTGCCAGGTCGAGTGTGTAATTATTCGTTCCGGGCGGATCATTGTAATGAATTATGTTTCCCTGTTTTGAGTCTATTGCATCTACGCCGCCTTTTGTAGCAACCCACATTTGTCCTGAACCATCTTTCGTTATCGCCGACGATGAATTGTTATCCAATCCTTCGGCCGCTTTCAAATATTTAATTTTGGCTGATTTAAGATCGAGAATATTTATTCCATTGTTGTAACTCGTAAGCCAGATGTTCTTTTCATTATCCTGTTCTGCTTGAAAAAACGATGAATCAGACAGGCCCTGTTTCACTGTTATGTTTTTAAAAGTGAGCGTTTCCGGGTCTATAACACTCACAGCTTTATCGCTAAAATTGTACAACCAAAGCAACCCTTTATCGTCTTTAAATATCTTGGTTATATTTTCCGGTACTGCAGTCAGCCTGCCGGAAAAATTTCCAAGACTTCGTTGCGGATCGATCATGCCAATCCCCCCTGCGTCAATATACCATATTCTGCCCTTGTTATCTTCAGCCATGCCCGCAATGAACGGTAGAATCGGGCCTGGTAAGAAAGTATATATGTGTTCCCCATCAAACCGGAAAATTCCTTCCCGGCTGCCGATCCACATCAACCCGTTTCTATCTCTTATTAAGCTGGTTATAAATTTTGCAGGCAGGCCATTTGCTATACCGAAATCATAAATAGCTATGGGCTTGTCCTTTTGTTCAACAGGCGGTGAAGTGTTGATCACTGCCGGCGGTGGCAATCGTGTAGTTTTGAATTGCAACGGTATTGACGGAAGCTTATTTATATCCAGGCTGGAACTTGGTAAACTATTGAAATCAAAATGCACCTCGGATGGCCGCACCTTAAAAGGTTTAAAACCTGTAGTATCATAAGGCACAAAAGGCAACTGGTCGATATCCAATTTCTTTATTGTCGGTTGAAGGCCTCCACGCTTAACCGTATCCCATGTTAATTTTTTTTCCGCAGAAAATTGCAGTGGAACTTTGACAGGCTGCGCGTAACCCAATTCATTTTCCGGGAACGGAATTTCATTTGAATTTCTGTTACAGGATATAAAAACGATAAAATAAAAAAATATCAGCGATCCGCAGTGCAGAGGTTTATACCTTGCCATAATGGTTGCATTAATTGGTCTTAATAAAGGCGAGAAATTACGAAGTAATTGTTGTCTTAGCGCTCCAGGCGATTTTTATGTTGTCTAAACCATGATTTATAAGATTTTCCTGGTTAAACTGATCGGTTAAGTAACTCAGCGGAATGGCAACCCAATCATAAACTCCGTTCCGGTCTCCGTTGAACCTTCGCCGGGCACGCCTTGACGTTCTTTGGTCTCTACCTTTATTTCACCACCATGCGCTTTAATAATATCATAAGCTAAACTCAATCCCAATCCCGTTCCTTCGCCCGATGGCTTCGTGGTGAAGAACGGTTGAAATATTTTATCAGCGATGCCCTGGGGAATGCCCGGGCCGTTGTCTTTTACTTTTATTTCGATCTTGTTGGTGATTTTTCTTGTGACAACAGTGACGGTAGGGACGTAAGGATGCAAGCGCCGACGGTTTTCAAAACCCCGGGGGTTTTTTGATTTTTCCCTTACTGCATAAAACGCATTGGTGTACAAGTTCAGCAGCGCTCTTCCAATATCCTGCGGCACGACATTTATCTTTCCAACACTTTCATCAAAATCTGTTTTTATTTCTGCAGTGAAGCTGTTATCCTTTGCGCGCATGCCGTGATAACTCAATCGCAGATATTCATCTGCCAATGCATTGATATCCGTTGGTTCTTTTTGGCCGGCGGTAATGCGTGTGTGCTGAAGCATTCCTTTTACGATGGCATCGGCGCGTTTGCCATGATGAATTATTTTTTGAAGATTTCCCTTTATATCATCTGCGAGATGAGTTGCAGGCTGCAGGTTGCCGGTTGCGAGTTCGGTTTTCATTTCATCAACCAGCTCATTACTCACTTCCGAAAAATTATTTACAAAGTTCAATGGGTTTTGGATCTCGTGTGCGATGCCGGCAGTAAGTTCACCAAGCGAAGCCATTTTTTCCGAATGGATCAGGTGGGCTTGTGCAGATTTGAGTTCCGACAATGCAGACTCAACTTTTTCTTTTTGCAGTTGCAGCAATGTATTTGCCTTCTTCCGTTGATTACTATTTTTCCATTGTATCAACGCGATTATCATTATAACCAGTACGAGCATCGCTAAACCGGCGATGGTAAAGTATTGAAGATTCTTAATTCTTTTCTGTTCAGCATCTTTCTTTTCCTGTTCTGCTTTTGCGATCGCTTTTTGCTTCTCAAACTCGTATTGCATCTTAGCCTGCAGTTCTTTTTTCTCTGTTTCTTTTTTTTGTAAGCTGTCGTGATATAAACTATATAATTTGTAATGTTCATAGGCCCCTTTGTAATTGCCACGAACACTGTCGAGTTTGGAGAGGTCATAATACCGGCCCCTGACTTTCTGAATATCGCCCATCGATTTCGCTTTTTCTATCTCCTTATTCAATTCCTCAAACATCTTATCGAGGTGAACAGGGGACTCGCCTGAAAACAGTTTTGATGTATCAAAAAACAAATTACCGTTTGTTGGGTTGCTAAAGTCCTGCTGGACCGATTTGAGAATTTCATTTTTAAGCGAATCTCCATTGATCTGGCCAAAGCTTTTGAAAGAATAACCAAGTGCAATGATGAAAGCCAGTAAAAGATATAACGGTCTCATTTATTTGGTGATTGAACGATGAATTCAGTTCTTTTCATTTTTCTCGACTTTTTATTTGCCACCAACTGCTTCTTTCTCTGAGCCTCGATTTCTAAGATTTTCCTGACCTAAACTGATTAGTTGAATAAACTTCACGAGAACGGCAACCAAATCATAAACTCCGTTCCCGTCTCCGCCGAACCTTCGCCGGGCAAGCCTTCACCTTCTTTGGTCTCTACTTTTATTTCACCGCCATGCGCTTTAATTATATCATATGCCAAACTTAAACCTAATCCTGTTCCTTGCCCCGTTGGCTTCGTGGTGAAGAATGGCTGAAAGATTTTGTCAACGATGTTCGAAGGAATCCCGGGGCCGTTGTCTTTTATAGAAATTAGGATTTTACCATCAAGCTTTTTTGTGGCAAGAATGACGGTGGGGACGTAGTGTTCGTTATTAGCTTCGAGCTGTGAGCTTCGAGCTTCGAGCTGTCTGAAACCTCCGGTGTTTTTTGATTTTTCGCTCACTGCGTAGAAAGCATTATTAAATAAATTCAGCAACACCCTGCCAACATCTTGCGGTACAACATTTATTTTGCCGACGGTTTCATCAAAATCTGTTTTTATTTCTGCATTGAAATTTTTGTCTCTTGCACGCATGCCATGATAGGAGAGACGTAGATATTCATCACACAAAGCATTGATATCAGTTGGTTCTTTTTGCCCCGTGCTGACGCGCGAATGTTGAAGCATTCCTCTCACAATTGCATCTGCACGCTTGCCGTGATGAAGAATTTTAGTTTCATTGTCTTTTAGATCATCTGCAATTTCGGCGGCGAGTTGCAGGTTGCCGGTTACCAACTGTGCTTTCAATTCATCAACCAATTCACCGTTCACTTCAGAAAAATTATTCACGAAATTCAACGGGTTTTGTATCTCGTGGGCGATGCCGGCGGTAAGTTCTCCAAGCGAAGCCATTTTTTCGGATTGAATAAGTTGAGCCTGGGTGGATTTAAGTTCTGAGTAGGCGTTTTCAATTCTTATTTTGGCTTTTTGGTTATGCCGGTTGTTTCGAATTAACAATGCTGATATTATAGCCAGTGCCAATATCCCTAATGTAAATATTAAAGCCTGCAACCTGTTTTTATAATTTGCCTGTGCCGCAATAATCTCCTGTTGTTTTAACTGGGCGCTGAATGTGGCATCCTGTATTTGTTTTTGTTTTTCTGTATTAAAAAAACTTGTGCGTAAATGGTAATTTAATTCAAGGTATTTAAGGGTGCTATCTGGTATTCCCTTTAGTTTATAAACTTCATACAGGTTATTTACAGCTTCCAGTAGATTTTTTACTTCAGATATTTCACGGCGCCAGGATTTGTTTACCAGTTGGGCATAATAAATGGACGAATCCAACTGCATCGTGCTTTTGAATAAGGTGGACATTCCGCTGTAGATCTGTAGAGAATCGTGAGCATCTTCAGTTTGGATTTTGGAAAGTTGCAATGCTAACCTGTAGTTTTCGAGGGAGTGAACATAATCTCCTTTTATTTGCTGTATCGTGGCCAAAAGATAAATGGGAAACTCCCACGGCGTACCATCAAATAATTCATTTTGCTGGATTGATTCCTGCGCATAGATAATCGCAGAATCCGGTTCGTTCTTTAAAATATATGTTTGGGCAGTTTCCGCCAGAAACAAAGGGGCGAGCCGATGGTGGGGAAAATCAAACACTCCTATGACATTATTCTGTTCAGCTATTTTTTCACCTGCGAACTCATGTACCAATGCGTTTGCAAAATCTTCCGCCCCGCGGTAATTTCCCTGCAAAACCAAATGCGCAGATGCCATACCTGTATTATCTTTCAGCTTTTCATAAATTACTAAAGCGTTGAATGCATAATAAATACTTTGAGCATGATCAGAGAACAGGTCTGCAAGAACCAAATTGCAATCAGCTTCCCCTTTTTCATAATTAATTTTCTTTGAAAGAAGAAGTCCTTCTTTGACGTACTGTATTGCAGCTGTAAAATTGGAAACAGTTATGCCGAGGGTTGCCAGTGCGTTTACCTCCGCTTTGTCGTTTTGTTGTTGATTAACTATTTGCTTTAAACTGTCAATACTCTTTTCTTGTGGAAAAGTTCGCACCATTAGAACACAAAAAAAAAGCATTAAACATGTTCTCATATTCTCTAAAGTTAATAGGGAAGCTCTATTATAAACTCACTTTCGTTACCTTCTTTCGTCTCTACTTTTATTTCGCCGCCATGCGCTTTAATGATATCATAGCTCAAACTCAGACCTAGTCCTGTTCCTTCACCTGTTGGTTTTGTGGTAAAGAATGGCTGGAAAATTTTATCGATGATGTTTTGAGGAATGCCGGCGCCGTTGTCTTTTACAGCAATTAGAATTTTACCATCAAGCTTTTTTGTGACAAGAGTCACGGTGGGGACGTAGGGATGCAAACCCCGAGGGTTTTCAAAACCCTCGGGGTTTTTACTCTTCTCACTCACGGCGTAAAAGGCATTATTATACAGATTCAGCAACACACGTCCGATATCCTGCGGAACGACATTTATTTTACCGACGCTCGCGTCAAAATCGGTTCTTATTTCTGCGTTGAAATTTTTATCCTTGCCTCTCATGCCATGATAGGAGAGACGTAAATATTCATCACATAAAGCATTGATGTCTGCCAGTTCTTTTTGGCTTGTGCTCGTACGTGAATGCTGGAGCATGCCTTTTACAATGGCATCTGCCCGTTTGCCGTGATGAAGAATTTTAGTTTCATTTTCTTTTAGATCATCTGCGATTTCGCTGGCGAGTTGCAGGTTGCCGGTTGCCAGTTGTGCTTTCAATTCATCAACTAACTCTCCGTTCACTTCCGAGAAATTATTGACAAAATTCAACGGGTTTTGTATCTCGTGAGCGATGCCTGCAGTGAGCTCGCCAAGCGAAGCCATCTTCTCTGCCTGAATAAGTTGTGCCTGCGCTGATTTTAATTCTGAATAAGTTGTTTCAATTTGTTGTTTAGCCAATTCAAGTTTGTTGAAGTCTTCGTACCGGGCATAAGCCGTAGAGAACGCCTCGGCAACCTGTCGAATCAAATCTATTTGCTCTTCGTTTAATTTTTCTGTGTTGCCTACATACAACATTCCTTGCAGAAATGGAAGAAAGTTTAGATAAAATCCTTCTGCCGGAATCGAGGTTATGTATTGTTCTTTTGTCCCGATCGCACCCTGGTTCACCAATATTTCTGCTATATCATTAAAATCGTCCCGGTTCCACTGGTCAATGTAAATTTTCTTATTACGCCAGTGGTCCAGCATCACTCTAAAATTTCCCGGTGTATCAAATGGTAAATTAAATGCGGCAATAGCTTTTCCATCGGGTGTTGAAAGAAAGGTATGAATGAGTTGTTCTTCGCGATCCATAATAAAAACACCGCACCGTATAAATGATAGACCAAGTATTGTTAGTTCGTTCCAGATTAGCGGTGTTATCTTGTTTAGATCATTTACAGTTCTCATCGAAGCGATATCGGCCCTGATCCGGTCGAGCGCGGCCCGCTTCATTGCTTCCCTTGCATTGGCTTCTGCTTTTTGGAGATCAAGGAAACGCGTGTAAGTAAGATCGAACACATTGGCGAAACGCTTTATCAACTTCTTCGCCTCTTCAGACAGTTCTGTTTCCTGCAAAGCAAACAGTCCACCGGCCTTAAATATCGCAGCGTAGTAATATTGT
>DASQJI010000227.1:0-3072 GCA_035631175.1 Parafilimonas sp. | reverse complement strand
ATTGCTTACGCGACCACGACCATACAGATCATATGCACCTGCAAGAACAACATCTTTTACCTTGAATGGCTCAGGAGACGAAACAATACCGATCATTCCGTTGGCGACCGTTATACCATAGTAATTTGAAGGATCGATCGTGTCGGCTTTAATGATCCATGGATCTTGCGCATGACCGACTCCTGCATAGCAAATGGCGATTAAGGAAAAAATCCAATTTTTTTTCATGTGCAAAATTTTCATTTTTTATGTCAAAACGAAATTTTTCAAAAACCTTCCCGGGATTTGTCGATGTATTCCGTCCGCAGCGTGAATCAAAAAATGCGCCTTACGGTTTTAATCAGTTTTCCGCTTAAACATGTACAAGGGACCATTGTTCATTCCAACCAAAATAAGATTTTCACCTCTTGCATTTTTAATCGTATCTATACACCTTGCCTGGCCATTTACAAATAAACCGCTTTCCGCTGGTCGCATATAAAAAAATTTATGTGATGCTGTACCAAGTAGTGTAATGCCAAAACTTGCATCAAAGCGGCCTCCCTGCGGCTTTAACCCGTAAAAGTTTCCGGCCATAAAAATATCTTTAATACCGTCGCTATTTAAGTCAGTAACAAGAATGCCATTTACGGTTGACAACTGCGACATGACCGGTAAGTACTCTGCAGAGAAATTGTAATTACCCTGATTGATGTAAATCAGGGATTCGGTCTGCGTTACGGTCAGTATCGAAGCTTTATTCAATTCATCTTTCGTAAAAATTTCGTCGATCGATTTGCCGGCATAGTCTGAAAAATGCAAAAACTTTTTTTTCAACTGCGGTATTTGTTTTTCTATATCGTCCTTCAAAAAATAAGGATATGATTTCCCATCCGTTTTATAATAGACGGGGATACATATTGACTTGCCGTTGTTTGCAAAATCGCCCACATACATTTTTGCAGGATGTGAACTATCGGGTTTAATGCGTGAATTTGCACCGAGGTTTCCACCCACTATGTCGGGCCTGCCGTCATCGTTTATGTCGGCAATTGTAAGGCAATTCCACCAACCGCCAGAATTTGGAATTGACCTCACCTTCTTTAATTGGTGATCCACATATTTAAAAATGGAAACCGGCATCCAATCTCCTGCGATGACCAATTCCTTATTGCCATCATTATCGATGTCTGCCCATTGAGCATCGGTAACCATTCCAACGTTAAGCAATCCTGGTGCTACCTGCTTAGTAACATCAGTAAAAAGACCATTACCATCATTTTTTAATAATGCGCTTTGCGGGATAAGACCATAGTTGCCCGGCACACATCTGCCACCGATAAAAATATCAGGTTTGCCGTCGTTGTCATAATCATCCACCCGAACACAGGACGCATTTATCGGAACGGCAGGAAATGTTTTGCTGCGTGCAAAATTCCCTTTGCCGTCGTTTAAATACATACGAGTATCCAGGTACGGCGAGCCGGGCCTGGCCTGGTTTCCGCCAGATGCAACAACTAAATCTGCATCCCCATCTCCGTCGGCGTCGAAAAAAGCTGCGCCGATGTCTTCGTAGTATTTGTCTTTTATAAAGTCCTCTTCTTTTTTTTGAATAAAAGATCCGCTCGCTTGTTGAACAAAAATCTTTGCTGTATCTGCGCTCGCACTCCCCATAAAAAAATCCTGAAGCCCATCGCCGTTTACATCGGCAACTGCAAGTTTTGGACCTTCCGTCGAAAGCATTTTAGGAATAAGCGGCTCTTCATCGAAATCGATGTAATCATTTTCCCGATGAATAATGTTTCCGTCGACCTGTTTTGCAGCCACGTTCATGTATAACTGACTTCCGGCAACAGCCGGCGCACGGTAATCAAGATGTGCATCTTGTTCATTTAATACAAGCGTCGTATCTGCCTTAACGCTGATTAACTTCTGCACTTTATTGTTCGTCCATTTTACCGAAAGACTATCGACACTCGTAGCGTCATTTAATCCAAAAATCAGTTCGGGATCTACACTGCTTTGAAAACCGCGACCAGGCTGTTGTTCCAGTACCTGCTGACCGCCTTTATAATAGATCGCGACCCTCGCGCCATAACCAAAGATGTTTTCATCGCCACCTTTCAACCTTATTTTTAGATAATGATGATGCAATTTTTCTGAAGCCATGTTCCGGTAAATAAATGCAGGCATATTTACATTGTTGATCACCAGATCAAGATCTCCGTCGCCATCGAGATCTCCATACGCAGCCCCATTACTGAAACTCGGTTTATCGAAACCCAGCGAATTGCTTTCATTCTTAAACAAAAGGTCGCGTTGGTTCACGAATGCATAATTAGGAATAGGAACCGAAGACATTTTATCAATTAAATCATTCCAGCTTACCTGGCCAGTTTTGATTTTTTGTAGCGTTGCGTCGTTACCAAAGAAGGCAAGAAAATCCTGGTCTGTAAGGTCGCGGTAAAGTCCATTACACACAAAAATATCTTTCCAGCCGTCATTATTAAAATCAAAACTCAAAGCGCCCCAACTCCATCCGGTCGCGTCAATGCCTGCCAATTGTGCGATCTCACTGAATGTTCCGTCCTGGTTATTTAACTGCAAACAATTGCTTGTAAGCTGATGATGAAAATCCTGCAGGTGTTTTTCGTTCTCTATATCATACTCGTCAAACTTGATATTAGTCTTTAGACGATAATCACTCTCCGGGAGCATTTCCGTGGTAAACACATCCACATAACCATCATTGTTGATGTCTGCGATATCGGAACCCATTGAGCCCTGGCTACTATGACCCATTGCGCTGTCCAATACTTCTTTAAATGTGCCGTTGTGCTGGTTGATGTATAAATAGTCGCGCTCAAAAAAATCATTTGAAACGTAAATGTCTTCCCATCCGTCATTGTTGAGATCAGAGACCGTGACACCCAGCCCAAAGCCAATTGCGCTTTGAAAGATGCCGGCTTGTCCACTTACATCAACAAATTTTCCATTGTCATTCCTGTACAAATGATCGCCATTGATCGTATCACGAACGGTTCTTAAATAGCTATTGTATCCAAAGTTGCTATTAAAATGTGCATCATTGTT
>DASQJI010000226.1:0-2746 GCA_035631175.1 Parafilimonas sp. | reverse complement strand
ATTGCTTACATTCATCCATCGATAATCTTTAAAAACCTTGCCATGAACAAAACCAATCACCTCATACTCGTTTTCGTGTCAGCTTGCATTACATGCGCGTCATGTAAGAAGGAACCGGTAACCAGCTCCGCAGTTAGCGGATCGCGTACAGACAACAACACATCAGTCAATGCAAACGCAATTTGCGATTACGATCTTAATGAGACAACATTGACGTCGGCCGGATGGACAAAAGTTTTTGAAGACAATTTCTCAGGCGATTTGAGCAAATGGAATACCTGGACCGGCGGCGCTTTCAACAATGAATTGCAATATTACCAGGGCGCAAACCTGCAGGTGCAAAATGGCACGTTGCTTATCACCGCAAAAAAGGAAACGGTGACCGGCGCAACTACGCCGTTCGATGCCACACCGAAAACATTTAACTATACTTCCGGCAGGATCGAGTGCAAAACAAATATCTCTGCTTCATCAGCCACACCAAAAGTACGGGTGATCGGCAGGTTGAAACTGCCACCCGGATATGGCATGTGGCCGGCGTTCTGGAGCTACGGCGATCCATGGCCTCAGCAGGGCGAAATAGATTATATGGAAGCACGCGGGCAGGAGCCGACAAAATATCAAACGAACTATTTCTATGGGCGTGCTGCAAACCGCAACCTGGTAAAGAACCAGGTGGGGTTTATCACCGCGAACCTCGATCTTCAGAGTTGCTGGCATGTGTATGAAATGATCTGGACACAAAATTCTCTAACGTTTATGCTCGACGGGCAAGTGGTGATCACTAACACCGGCAGCTATGTTCCAAATTTATTCGGCAAAACCGAGCGCGTTACACTCAATCTCGCGGTGGGTGGAAACTTCTTTACGAATTTTAATCCGGCTCTTATCCAAACAGGAACATACGCTATAGATTGGATCAAAGTCTTTACGTCAAATTAATTAAATACAAGTCAGGAAAAGACCGTCAGCAGATACGTCTTTAAAAATTTTCTATGGCTACGAAAGTGGATTGGAAGGAAGCAATTAAACCCTTGCTGAAAAAATACAAAGGTAAGAGGCACCCGCTCAACTATGAAAGTGTATACCAACTCGTCGTGATGGTAGTTCTGTCCGCACAGGACTCTGACAGGAATATTAACTCGATCGCGCCAAAGTTGTTTGAGGCGTTTCCCGATATGCGCGCCCTTTCGAAAGCCACCGTCGAAACGTTAACTCCGTTCATTGGAAAAGTCAGGAATTTTCGGAACAAGGGAAAATGGTTGATCGAAATTGCGCAGGCTGTAAAGACTGATAAACAGATCCCTCTCACACAAGATGAACTGACCGAATTGCCGGGCATCGGAAACAAATCGGCAAACGTGATATTGAGAGAAGCGGGAAAACCTCCTGAAGGAGTGATCGTTGATCTGCATGTGGTACGCGTGGCGCCGAGGCTTGGTATTGCGACCGGCACTGATCCAAAGAAGATCGAAAAGCAGATCATGGAGGCGCTTCCAAAGAAGGATTGGGACGCCGGTATGGCGATGTCGTTTTTGGGAAGAGAAATTTGCAGGCCTAAACCGAAATGTGAGATCTGCCTGATGAGACCCGTGTGCAAATACTACCAGGAAGTGATCTCAAAAGATCCGTCGCGCAAAGTGTGAACTCAATTAATTGATCGATCGAACAGGTGTTATATTTCATTGCGATAATACCGCCAAAAGAAGTCTGTGATGAAATAACCGATTTCAAAAAAGATATTGCTACACGCTTTGAAAGCAAAGCAGCACTAAGGATCATCCCGCATATCACGCTAAAAGCTCCCTTTCAATTGCCGGCTTCCGACCATGACCGTGTTCTTGATTGGTTTCAAAAGGCTGTTATCTCAGTTTCACCCTTCGTGCAGGAGCTTAAGAACTTTGGCTCTTTTAAAAACGGGCGTAGCGCGGTGATCTTTGTAAAACCCGAAATGAATAATGGCCTGGATCAACTACAAAAGGAAGTACTTACAAACTTCGTCGATCATTTTTCAGCGGAACAGGTCATGAAATCGGAAACCGACTTCCATCCTCATATAACGATCGGTTACCGGGACCTACGACCTTCGATGTTCAAACAAGCATGGGCAGAATACCGGTTGAAGCAATATTCAGCAGCTTTTACAGTAACAAGTTTCGACCTGCTACAGCACGACAAACATGTGTGGAATTCTATCAGCAATTTTGTATTGCCAGATCAGTTCAATAATGTTTGAACAGATTTATACATCTGCTCTTTGGTAAACGGCTTTTCAAGGAAAAGGTCTGCGCCGTTATATAGTGCAACATCTTTCGCTGAAGGACCAAGTCCCGAGATCATGACGATCTTCACCTGCGGATAATTTTCCTTAATGTAACTGATGAAATCGACGCCAAAGCCATCCGGAAGCCTGTTATCAAGGATCACCACGGAAGGCTGTTCATTCTCAAGATACTCGCGCGCAGCCGAAAGGCTTTTTACGTGGTCGAGCTCCGTCTCCTTGCCGGTTAGCATGATGTTCAGCAATAAGCACATATCAGCTTCGTCTTCAACAATAAGTATTTTTTTTGTTTTGTTGGTTTGCAGTTTAGCCTGTGTCATGTCTTTTTTCTGGTAGCATGCAATTTCTTTACCAAACTGCAGGCTGGCATGCAATTTTGAGTGGTGAACTAAATCTATGAAAAATGTTCGACAGAGAATTGATCAAAAGAATTTCAGAAAGGCTAAAAAATGACAACCAGACAAT
>DASQJI010000225.1:0-8621 GCA_035631175.1 Parafilimonas sp. | reverse complement strand
TAAACATAGGTAGGCGTGCGGAGCTGATCGCTGACAGCTTTGATAGGCTGGTTCTGCTGAAGAGCATTTTTAACCTGTTGCAGATAGCTGGATCGCACTCCGCTCCAGACAGGACCATACATGAACACAGGACGAACGATCGTACAAACGACCGACGTTTCGGCAAGTAATTTTTCAGCCATCAGTTTACTTTCACCGTAAAAATTTATGGGTTCCGGAACATCATTTTCGCTGTGCGGTCCGCCTTCGCCAAAAACAAAATCGGTTGAAGTAAAGATGAAATGTGAATTTGCTTTTGCAGTTCTTTCAAATGCGGTCAACAAGAACTGTGTAGCAGACACGTTATATAAAATACATTTTTCACGATCATTTTCGCATTCGTCAGGTTTGCTCATAGCAGCGGAATGAACGATCACATCTGGCTTCGTTGCCGATACTAATTGTTCAACATCGGAGCGCTGCGTTAACTCGGCAGCATAGTATGGAATATTAAAGCTGGAAGGGATGCGGCATTCACCACGACTGGTCGCGATAACGTCGAAATCTTTTTGCTTTAGATAAACAGATAAATGCTGGCCGAGAAATCCGTTTGCGCCGGTGATGAGGATTTTCATTGTTCGCTCAAAAGAAACACAAGGTTATCGATGTATGAGCTCAGAATTTTATGCTGTTAATATTCGATCGATTATATCTCTTCTTCCTGTTCATCAGCACTTCCTTCATCCAAAGCTTCGTCTGCTGATTCTTCTGTACCCGCCTCCTCTCCTTCTTCACCAAACCCTTCACTAGTTTGCGGCAATTCATATTTTTCTTCGATGTCGACAAATTTTTTGCCAAGCAAACTTCTCGTTCCATATTGCTGCGGGCCAATTCCTTCAACTCTTGACGTTGCAGGATAGATGATCTTGCTACTTTCTTCTTTCGTCACATTGATCAACTCGATCAAAAATGTCCAGTTCTTAAGAAAGTCATACACATAAACAAATTTCTGGTTCGTATCCCGTATCTCACTGCCAATGGTCGTGTTGGCCATCATGAGTGGCTCCGCCCGATAGTCCTTATCATATTTTTCCAAAGAAATTTCACGGCCGCGTTGCCATTGGTCATTGCTGCGATAAAATGTCGCCTGGTGTTTATTATCAAACTCGTACGCCTTTAAGATCGCAAGATGCAGGTCCTGGAATGTCTGGTTATGTTTTATCACGATGTCCCTGTACACCGCATCATCCTCTTCAAAATATGCCCGAAATTTTAAAACTGCCATTGAGTAGCTTATTTACTTCATCTTTTATTGTTGGTTATTACTCTCTCTCAAAAAATCTACCACGATTGATACATTCAAATACACCAATTGGCAACATAAGAAAAAAAATTGTTATTGCAGCGCTGAATTTTGCTGGACCGGCTCGAGTTTGATCTCGGATGCCTTTTGAAGCATAAATTCATAAGCAGCATTATAATCATTCGGAATAATGCCATCAAGAATCGCTTCCCTGATCGCATCTTTAATAACACCGACTTTCTTACCCGGCGTTAAGCCAAATGTTTGCATGATAATTTCCCCGGTGATCGGAGGCTGCCAGTTGCGAATACGGTCATTCTCTTCCACTTCAACGAGCCGTTTGCGCACAAGATCAAAGTTCCTGAGGTACCGGTTCACTTTCGCTTTATTCTTGCTGGTAATATCTGCTGCGCACAAAAGCATGAGCGCGTCGATATCGTCGCCCGCATCAAACAATAAACGCCTTACGGCGCTGTCGGTAATATTTTCTTTTGTTAAGCTGATTGGACGTAAGTGCAGGAGAACGAGCTTCTGCACCAGACGCATCTTTTCATTCTGGGGCAGCTTAAGTTTTACAAATATTTTCGGGACCATTTTCGCACCCACTACTTCGTGCCCGTGAAATGTCCATCCATGTTCTTCCTCGAAACGTTTGGTGGCAGGCTTGCCGATGTCGTGCAATAAAGCAGCCCAGCGCAGCCAAAGATCATGCGTGTGCGCGGAAATGTTATCGAGCACCTGCAGTGTATGCGAGAAATTGTCTTTATGTCCAATTCCGTCAACATACTCGGCGCCCTGCAGATCAAGGAACTGAGGGAAGATAATTTTTAATAAACCACTTGCCCGTAACAAATACCATCCTGCAGATGGTTTTGTAGCCATCATGATTTTGTTGAGCTCAGTTGTGATCCTTTCCTGCGAAACTATTTTGATCCGTTCAGCGTTTTCAATGATAGCCTTGAAAGTGTTGTCATCGATGGTAAACTCAAGTTGCGTCGCGAAACGAATCGCACGTAGCATCCGCAACGGATCATCACTGAATGTTTGCGAAGGCTCCTGCGGAGTTTTGATGATTTTCGCATGCAGGTGCTGAACGCCGTTAAACGCATCGGTGAGACTGCCAAAATCTTCTTTGTTCAAACTAATTGCGAGCGCATTTATCGTAAAGTCGCGTCGCGAGAGATCATCTTGCAGCGTACCTCCCTCCACTTTTGGCTTACGACTATGGTGCGCATAACTTTCCTTTCTTGCGCCGACAAATTCAATCTCAAATACATCTTCATTATCCGGATCATCGTTGCCCGCGGGGAGCGCCGACGTTCGGATCTTCATATTCGCCGTTCCGAAATTTTTGAAATACGTGACCGCCGGTTTTGGCTGAAAGAGATCCGCGACTTCATGTGCAAGTTGAATACCATCGCCAATGCAAACTATATCGAGGTCTTTTGTGTTACGGTTAAGCAGTTTGTCGCGAACAAACCCCCCGATCAGATAGCAAGGCATTTCTAATTTTTCTGATGCCTTTGCTATCTTTCGAAGGACAAATAACTCTTTGCTGCTACAGCTAATATCCATAGTCTGCAAAGATAGGGCTGTAAAAAAGGAGCATGTATATTATTCAAACTCAAGCTCGCGACTAAAAAACTCCCAGTCGAATAAAATATAATCCGGATGAAAAATATGCTGAAGAATATTTCTGTCCGGAGACTTTGTTCTGGACCGCGTACGCCGGTTATTCTTTATCGCGTGGAATGTACTAATTGAAGACGGTTTCTTAGGCTGTTCTGCTGCATGAACTTTCGACATAAAACCATTATTGATGAGATAATGAGTCTGAAATCCAAAAACCATGCAAAAAGCGGAATCACACTAGTCGCCTCGCTTAGCGCCGTATAAATTCAGCTTTTCCCTTTGTCCATCTAACGATTGCGGATGGTTTACTCACGCCCGGGCTGGACTGTTGGTATTGTACAATATAATCTACACCTTGTTGTATGGCAAGTGAAATTTCGGAAAACCGGCCGGGCGGCGGCTCACCGGACAAATTTGCTGAAGTGCTTACTATAGGTTTCCGAAAACGTTTGATCAGATGCCGGCAAAATTCGTCATTACAAATCCGGATGGCAACTGAACCATCTTCGTTGATCACGTTTTCGGCAAGGCCAAGCGCATGCTCGTAAATAACGGTGGTTGGTTTTTCAACTGTTTGCAGGAAGCCGAACACAGCAAGGTCAGGGGAAGCGGTATACTTAAGAACATCCCTTTCCGAGGCAACAAGCACAACAAAACTTTTTTGCGCGGGCCGTTGTTTAAGGTCGATTATCTTTTGCGCTGCACTTGTGTTTGTGGCATCGCAGCCTATGCCCCAGATAGTATCTGTCGGATAAAGAATGATCCCACCGCTTTGCAATACTTCTAACGCCTTCTCAATATCGTTATCGAATTCGTTTTCAATCATAGTGCAGGCTTGCCATTAATTGTGCGTCGCGTATATCCAATGCGCATTTGAAATGTTTTTCCGGACATTCTTTTTTTCCATGTAAAGTGCACGGCCTGCAATATAGCGGCTCTTCTTTCTGCACGACAATACTTTTCTCGCTCAAAGGCCAAAACCCAAACCATGTAACCGTTGAACAGAATATTGCTGTTACCGGAGCATTCATTGCTGATGCAAGATGAATAGGCGCGGAATCATTTACATAGTTCATCACGGCGTTTTTCATCAAGGCGGCGGATTGCAGAAAACTTAGTTGCCCGCATAAATTCACGCTTTGATGAGCTGGTAAACCGGCGATGATCGCGTCGCACAGATCTTTATCGGTATTGGCTCCAATAAAAAATACCGGCAATTGTTGCGGCACTTGTGAAAGGAATGAGATCCACTTTTCTTTTGGATATTGTTTCGTGAACCAAACTGAAGAGGGCGCGACGCAGATATATTGTTTGAGGTTTGAGGTTTGAGGTTTGAGGTTTGAATTCAGAATCGCTGCGACGGTGTTGAAATCGCGGTCAGACGGGTATAATTTCGGTCGCACGTCTGCATCGCATGCAAAATGTTTTACGAGCGCGAGGTTGCGGTCAACTTCATGCACCGGGTGTTCTTTCGTGCCAATGATATGTTTTATTTTCTTGTCAAATAAAAAGCTTAGCGGATTTTTATCAAAACCTATCGTTTCTTTTGCGGTGGAAAAAGCAGTCAGCAGACCAGTTGAAAAGAATCGCTGCACATTTATCACCTTGTCATATTTTTTTCTGCGGATAATGTTGATCAATCTTAAAAGATTGCTTGTCTTATCCTGCTTTTTATCCCACGCCAGGATCTCGCTCAAATATGGATGACCATCCAACAGCTCTTCGTTTCCTTTACGTAAAAGAAAATCTATTTCTGCGGCAGGCATACATGCATGCAACTTTTCGATGATCACCGTAGCTAATATTACGTCGCCCGGAAAAGCTGTTTGAATGATCAGGAATTTTTGCATCGTGGCAAAGTTATGCCATGCATAGTGTGAGACGGAACAATACATATTCGCCTGACCCGTATTAATTTCATTCGTAGCTGAAAGGTCCATTTGTATCTTCGTAAAAAAATCGGCAATGGAATTAAAGTCGCTCATTGTTGAAGCGTGGGATAACCGCGAATTACTAAAGGAGGAAAATTATATACACGCGGTGAAATGCGTTATCGAAGAGCTTGATAAGGGAAGGTTACGCACCGCTTCTCCAGCTGACAATGGATGGCAGGTGAATGAATGGGTAAAACAAGCGATCCTCCTCTACTTTTCAATTCAACAGATGCAAACGTGGGATGTGCCGCCATTTGAATTTTACGACAAAATGTTTCTAAAAAGAAATTATAAACAACTCGGCGTACGTGCGGTACCACATGCGGTGGCGCGCTATGGAGCATACCTCGCAAAAAACGTCGTCCTCATGCCGAGCTATGTAAACATCGGCGCCTATGTTGACGAGGGCACAATGGTGGACACCTGGGCAACTGTCGGCAGTTGCGCGCAGATAGGAAAAGCTGTTCACTTGAGCGGCGGCGTTGGTATCGGTGGCGTGCTCGAGCCTGTACAAGCTTCGCCGGTCATTATCGAGGATGGTTGTTTCATCGGCAGCCGCTGCATTGTGGTGGAAGGCGTGGTTGTTGAAAAAGAGGCGGTGCTTGGAGCAAATGTAGTGCTCACACAATCCACAAAAATAATTGACGTAACGAAGTCTTCGCCTATAGAATATAAAGGCCGTGTGCCATCACGAAGTGTGGTAATTCCCGGCACATACAACAAAGATTTCGCCGCAGGCTCGTTTGGTGTTAGCTGCGCCCTGATCATAGGCGAACGCAAAGACAGCACAAATCTCAAGACCAGCTTGAATGAATGCCTGAGAGACTTTAATGTGTCCGTGTAATTCGGCTCCAGGCAACAACTTCACTTTTTCATTCGCCTACGTATTTCCTGCGTTTACCTACGTTTTCAATTCGTAAACCTATCCGCTCTTTCGCGATGGAAATCGTGTGTATAGCTTTGTCTTATCAAACGCAATAATCATGGAACAGGACGAAAACAGACCATATACAAGGCACCACACGGGTCATATTTTTAGTGGCTTGCTGCTTTTGGCAGCCGGCGGTTTATTACTTGCCAGCAGAATGGGTGCGCCGGTTCCCGGCTGGTTGTTTAACTGGTACACATTGTTGATCGTGATCGGTTTATTCATAGGCATCAAAAGCAATTTCAGAAACCCCGGATGGGTGATAATGTGCACTATAGGCGGTTTCTTTTTACTTGATGACGTGGTGCCCGGATACAACCTTCATAATTACATTCTTCCATTTATTCTCATCACGATCGGTGTATACTTCATAATGCGACCAAGAGGCGAGTGGAAAAAGGACAGGCATTGGCAACGTATGGAAAGACGCACCGACCGATGGCACAGGCGCGACGCCGGGTCTGGCATTCCGCCACAAGTAACTACTCATACAGATTTCGAAGGCACACCAGACGAAGGCGAATACATTGATGTTGCTGCAGTTTTTGGCGGCGTCAAAAAGCTTATTCTTTCAAAGAACTTCAAAGGCGGCGAAATGAATTGCTTCATGGGTGGCACCGAGATCAACTTGCTGCAGGCAGATATCCAGCGGCCGATATCACTTGAAGTGAACGCAGTGTTTGGTGGCGCAAAAATAATTGTACCGTCAAACTGGGATGTGAAGAACCAGGTAACCGCGGTGTTTGGCGGACTTGAAGACAAACGCAGCATGAATAGCGGAACACCGGATCCCAATAAAACGGTAACGTTAACCGGGACAGTTGTGTTCGGCGGAATAGAGATCAAGAATTTTGCATGATGATCATTCCGTGCAATCCGCAGACCTTACTTTCCTGAGAAAAGATCCGTACCAAATTGAAAGATTAAAACTAATCAACACTTTCAAAGATCAAACGAACAAGTATGAAATGGTATCTTGCAAAACTGGTCTATCGAATTATTTGCGGAGATGGAGAACACACGCCGCAGTTTGACGAGCAATTGCGCTTAATATCCGCAGACGACGAGATGCATGCTTTCCAAAAGTCAAGATTGTTGGGACATCGCGAGCAGGATAATTTTTTAAACGCTTCCGACAAACCTGTGCACTGGAAATTTATTGATGTTGCAGAACTTCATGAGCTCAGTGAACTAAGCGACGGTATTGAAATTTATTCGCGCATCTCTGAAGAAGACGATGCATCGCTGTACACGCAACTAGTGATGCTACGCGCTGCCCACTTACTGGAAAACAGTATGTACCAAACTATGCATTTCAATTAAATTGTGAGAAGCTTTTTATCCGACAGGAGATTTATCATCGCGTTTACTGCCTGGTGGCTTGCGTGGGCTCAGTTGCATGCTGTCGTGCTGAACAAATTTGGTTTACCGTTCCCGGTCGCATTTCCCGACAGCGTTGTAAGTAACAGTTTACTGGCCGCATGTTGTTTGCTCATTGGAATGAATATGCAATATTACCTTCCAAGAAAAGAAAGGTTTTGGTACATTTTAGTGGTCAGCTCGGTGATGAGTGTTATCTGGCTCTTCATCTCAAAGTTTTTTCTTCGCTGGATATTTAGCGCCGATGATGACTATACAGCGATGCTCAGCCAATCGATGCTGATGCGGTTCGGGATCGGGTTCCTTGTAATTGGTTGCATGGCCATGATCAGCATGACATGGTATTCGCAACAGGAACAAAAACAAATGGACCAAAGAAAAGCTGAAGCAGAACAATTGGCAAAGGAAGCTGAGTTGTTTAAACTGAGGCAACAGCTACAGCCACATTTTTTATTCAACAGCCTGAACTCGATATCGGCCTTAACCGGCAATCAACCGGAAAAGGCAAGAAACATGATCAACCAACTGAGCGAGTTCTTACGCGGAACCTTAAAAAAAGACGAGAAGCAATGGAATACGCTTTCAGAAGAGATCCAATACCTGCAACTGTATCTCGATATTGAAAAGGTTCGTTTCGGGTACCGGCTGCAAACAGAAGTTTTGTGCGATGAAAATTCGCTTGATCTAAAACTTCCCGCCATGTTGTTGCAACCTGTTGTTGAAAATGCGATCAAATTTGGATTGTATGATACAACGGGCGAAGTGATGATCACGATCCGGGCAAAAAAACAAGACAACTATTTAGAAGTTACGGTGCAGAATCCATTCGACCCGGAAACGTCGCAGCCACTAAAAGGAACGGGCTTCGGACTTGCGTCTATACAGAGAAGATTATTTTTGTTATTCGCGCGGCAGGACCTTCTTAAAACAGAAAAAGAAAATGATCATTTTATCACAACAATTCTTATTCCTCAAACCATATGAATGTAATTCTTATTGATGACGAGCCGCTCGCCAGGAGCATTGTAAGAGAGTATTTGGAACATTACAATGAAGTGCAGGTCGTCGCTGAATGTAATGACGGGTTTGAAGGGTTGAAGGCTATTCAGCTGCATGAACCAGATCTAATTTTCCTGGATATACAAATGCCTAAGATCAATGGCTTTGAAATGCTCGAACTTATAGAAGAACCGCCCCCGGTGATCTTCACTACCGCGTTTGACGAATATGCCATCAAAGCGTTTGAGTCAAATGCAGTGGATTATTTGTTGAAGCCGTTTAGCAAAGAGCGTTTCGACAAAGCCATCCAAAAATATTTGCAACAGCAGAAACCTTCTTCGGAAAAAACCCAGGCAGTGCTTGACTCGGCAGCGCATTCACCCGTGCAGCAAAATCGCATCGTCGTAAAAGACGGAAGCAAAATAAAGATCATCCCTGTGATTCAAATTCACTACATCGAAGCAGC
>DASQJI010000224.1:0-2397 GCA_035631175.1 Parafilimonas sp. | reverse complement strand
TTTATTTGATTTCTTTATGAACAGTCACCTTTTTCAGGATGGGGTTGAATTTTTTCAATTCAAGACGTTCCGGCGTATTCTTTTTGTTCTTGGTAGAAATGTACCGGCTCGTACCCGGTTGTCCACTGTTTTTATGCTCGGTGCATTCTAAGATCACCTGGACCCTGTTTCCTTTTTTTGCCATTGTAACCTCGTTTTATTAAATATGAACTCCGTTTGCTCTCAACTCCTTGATCACTGCCGACAAACCTTTTTTGTTGATGGTACGGATCGCGTCGGTAGATACTTTTAAGGTGACCCACCTGTCTTCCTCAGCAAAATAGAAGCGTTTCGTCTGCAGGTTTGGTAAAAACCGGCGATTGGTCTTAATGTTTGAGTGAGACACATGATGACCGCGCAATGGCTTTTTACCCGTAACATCGCATACTCTTGCCATAAATCAATTTTTCGGACGGCAAAGGTAACGAAACACAGCGAATAAACTGCAACGATTTGTAAAGTTTTTGTAAAGTATGCTCTGAATCAGATGTCCTTATGGCGTTGCTTGACGTTTCATCAACCCGCAAGAGCAAGTGAATACTCGGAAGAAACTCAAGAGTATGCTTGTGGTGGCTAAAAAATTCGAGTAAAATTGTATCTTGCGGACCGAACCGTTTAAGAATGAACTTTCTCTCCCGCAATTTGGATATACTTAATCACTAACGAATTCTATTATTTACGGCCCGTTACTTCGGCTACATTTCCTCGTTTCTTATTTCTTATTGTCTAATTCCTTATTTCTAATTTTTTATGCTCACTCATACTTTATCCGATATAACGCAACGCTACCTTGAACTTGAAGACGATTTTGGAGCTCATAATTATCACCCAATACCAGTGGTGCTTGAAAAGGGAAAGGGCGTCTATGTCTGGGACGTTGATGGAAAAAAATATTTTGACTTTCTGAGCGGGTATTCTGCACTCAACCAGGGCCATTGTCATCCACGAATCGTGCAGGCACTGGTAGACCAGGCTCAAAAGCTTACGTTAACATCCCGTGCATTTTATAACAACCTATTGGGCGAATATGCAAAGTTTATCACCGCATATTTTGGTTATGACAAGGTGCTTCCGATGAATACGGGTGTTGAAGCCGTAGAAACTGCAATTAAATTGTGCCGTCGCTGGGGATACGCAAATAAAAAGATAAAAGACGGTGAGGCGAAGATCGTAGTGTGTGAAAACAATTTTCACGGGCGAACAACTACAGTGATCTCTTTCAGTTCCGATGCGCAGTCCTACACAAAGTTCGGTCCTTACATGCCTGGCTTTATTATCATACCGTACAACGATACTGAAGCCCTTCAAAAAGCTCTTGACGATGAAACCGTTGCAGGCTTCCTGGTAGAACCCATACAGGGCGAAGCGGGAGTAGTAGTTCCGGATGAGGGTTATTTATCAAAGGCAAAACAATTGTGTGAAGCATACAATGTTTTGTTCATAGCCGACGAAATCCAAACCGGTTTGTCGCGCACGGGCAAAATGCTCGCGTGTGATCATGAGAATGTAAGGCCCGATATGCTGCTTCTTGGAAAGGCATTAAGCGGAGGAACGATTCCCGTTTCAGCGGTACTTGCTGATGATGACATCATGCTGACCATTAAACCAGGCGAGCACGGCTCAACGTACGGAGGCAATCCGCTGGCCTGTGCAGTTGCGGTGGAATCGCTCAAAGTATTAAAAGAAGAGAACATGTCTGAAAATGCGGAAGTGATGGGCGAGTTATTGCGAAGCGAACTGCGTAAACTCAATTCTCCGTTCATTTCAACTGTTAGGGGAAAAGGGTTGCTTAATGCAATTGTAATAGATCATCCAAACAAAGAAGCTGCATGGGAACTGTGCATTACGCTCAAAGAAAACGGTTTATTGGCAAAACCAACGCACGGGGACAAGATCCGGTTTGCGCCGCCATTGATCATCACAAAATCACAGATCATGGAATGTGTCGACATTATCAGCGATTCACTTGTTTGTTTGTAATAATTGCAGACTGTTTTTAAAGCACTTAAGCGTAATGGCAATTGAAGGCCAGCTTACGTATTCTTCACGTACTGAAATCTCAAAACGGGTGTCTGATCGCGCGCTTCATCAAAGAAGCTTCGTCCGGCCATATACAATTCCATCGGAAAACTTTTGACGGCTTCTTGCACCAGTGCAATGCATCTTCACTGAAACGAAACCATTGCATGATATCCCTTGATCGCAAATAAATGCAGAGTAGTTTGGGAGAGCTCCGGACAAGACCGGACATTTTTTGTTCATTCGAATTATTCGTACCTTTTCCGTTCTGCTAAAAATTTTCCCAACAGTTCTTTTACATACCTAAATTGAAAATTATGAAAACACTTTTCTACACTT
>DASQJI010000223.1:0-3340 GCA_035631175.1 Parafilimonas sp. | reverse complement strand
CATTTTTCAGCTACGTATTAAAGGACTGCAGCCAGTATTGGCACATCCTGAGCGATACAATTATTACCTGGGAACACCCGATCAATACGATCGTTTTTTGGATCTCGGATGTCTTTTGCAAATAAACATTCTTTCGCTGCTCGGCTACTATGGCGAGCCCGTTAAAAATACCGCACAAAACTTGCTGAAGAAAAAAATGGTGTCGTTGGTTGGCACCGACATGCATCACGAAAACCATCTCAAAGGGCTTAAAAGCCTTGCTTCAAAAAAGAGTTTTTACAAACTATTTGATGGAGCGGAGATCAGGAATAAAGAGCTGTTGTAGGTTCGGGGTAACTCGGGAGACTAAACGTTAACGGAGAAAATATTCAATAATCAATTGAACTCGGCAATGCTCAATGCCGAGTTCAATTAATTAATGCAAAGGTTAGGTTTTTAGTTTTATAGGGTAGGATATATAAATTTCTTTTGGACTTTTATAATCAAACATTCGTAGCGGTCGATTGTTTATCATATTCTGCACGGACTTCACTCTTTGATCGCTCACTTCACTGAACACAGATTGTTTCGGAAAAAAAATTCGGATGAGCCCGATCCGGTTTTCAACAGATCCTTTTTCCTGGGAGCTGTAAGGATGTGTAAAAAAAGTTTTAATGCCCATTGCGTTCAGTTTATAGTGTTCCGCAAAGCTTTGATCGTTGTCTAATGTTATGGTCCTGACATTTCCAATCTGCCTGCAAATCTGTTTCAGTTTTCCGATGACATAGCGAGAGTCTTTGTTCTTGAGTCTACGTATCCAAGTCATTCTTGTCTTTCTATCGAGGGCCACTAAAAGACCTGGCTTACGATCTTTGCCCAGCATGATATCAGCTTCCAGATCACCGCTACGCATTCTTTGGTCGACCCGTGGTGGTCGTTGATCAATCCAGATTCTTTTCAAAATATTACCCCTGTTATGTCGCTGCCTGCTTCGTTTGCGCCGCCGGTAAGCATGTCGCAGGTATTCATACAAATGGTTGTAGCAGCGATCCGCCTTGGCCTGAGAAAACTTCATTCGCCATATCCATTGATAAATCCATTCATGAGAAATAAAATCGCATCTTGTCTGCCTGCCCTTTACCGAAATCAATTCCGGAGATAGCCTTTCTTTCTGTAAATTTTTACAAATGAAGTTTTGCATCGCCTGATCGAAAACCCTACGCTTTGGCTTAAATCTATGCCTCCTCTCAGCTTGCCGCTGAGCGATCTTCGCCTTGTACTTTACTAAACTGTTCCTGCGAACTTCCCGCGATATGGTACTCACAGATCGGTTCAAAGCTTTCGCTATTGCCGACAGCGATGAACCTGCATTTAAAAGAACTTCAATTTGATAACGTTCTCCCTCGCTTAACTGAAGGAATGTTTTACCTTTATTCATACATTGTTATTAACAACTCAAGGGGGAACATCTTCACTGCGAAAATGAATGGATGTTTCCCTTTTGAATTTACTTAATAACCTTTGCATTTATTAGTTGAACCTAGAAATGTTCATGAATCTTCAGTTGGCGGACCGTTGAAAATTGAACGAAGCCCATGGAATATCTGATAATTGTGCTGATACCAAAATGAAAACAGAGAAGTTAAGCCCCATGGCCGATGGTACTGCAAAAAATGCGGGACAAGTAGGTTCCCTTACTATTTAGGCGTTCACAGCAATGTCCGGCTTTTCTCTTTCCTGCAGAAGCAGATTGTTCACCATCTTTATTTTTATACTGCTTTGGGTTTGTGTCGTCAGTATCGTCACGGGTTGCAACCAATTCTCAAAGTTTTCTGACGGGCCTGTGAAGTAAACATAACATCTAAAGGAAAAAGTTTAGTCGTCAGCACACGTAAATCACATTCCGCTTCGACTAATTTCTAAAACCGAGTTTGGTTCGCGGATGACAATCTTTGCCATTGTGGTTTTCTTTCCGGCGCTACCGATAATTCTACTTAATTAGATCAAAACGGAAGCAGATGATAAGGAGGCTATTGATGCTTTCTGCCATCGCTTCATATATGAATCCGCGTTCTCTCACGGACTAAAATGGCTACGCGGTTGCATTCAGAAGTGCACCTGCAATGCGAATAGGCTTAGTGCACGGTACCATAAAGTTTCTTCGTGGTTATATGGGCGGTGGTATTTGCAAAACAGATGATGTACTCATGGCGAAATATTTCGATGGGTTTTTCATATTAAAAATCCAAAGTTTGAACATTTCATGTTTTGAAATAACTTTATATACCTATGCTGCTTTTCCAATCTACAATTTCGCCACTACCAAACTTATCGTTATGAAAAAAAAGATACTAAACAGAAGCATCCTATCCGTTCTTGTTTTTTTCTTGTTTTCTATTATTTCGAAACCACTTCAAGCACAAACAGGGCTCATAGGCTATTGGCCATTCGATGGAAACGGTACTGATCAGTCTGGCAACACTCGTAATGTGACGTTAGTTGGCTCGCCGACATTTGCAACCGGTTTATTTGGACAGGCGGTGAGCCTTGATGGTACCGGTAATATGTATGCTCAACGAGCTATTGACGACTCCGTGTTCGACTTCTCGGCCAGAGATTTTACCGTCTCTGTTTGGGTTAAATTCAACACCATCGCAAACGAACAGGTTTTGATAGAAAAATTTACCGGCGTGGCCGGCCCGGGCTGGACCCTCACAAAACTTTCAACACAAGAACTTCGATTCGCTGCTCCGCCGGTACTTACAATGACTTCCGGTGCACTCAACATTTCAACCGGCGTTTGGCACAACTTCATCATTACCCGCCTTTCCGACGATTTCAAGCTGTATGTTGACAGCAAATTAATTTTGCAACAAACAGCATCCGGTGCCATATCCAATTCGAGCGACCCGCTTTTGATTGGCCGCCGCGATGCTGCAGACGGAAGGATCTTTGGAGTAAATGGTTTGATAGATGAGGCAGCGATCTGGTCGAGGTCCCTTTGTGATAATGAAATCACACTAATCTGGAACAATGGTAAGGGAACTGCGGCCAATTTAACCGCTTGTTGCAACAAGCCGGTAGGACTAAAGGCAAAAAAGATCACTTCGTCATCAGCAACACTTACATGGAAACCGGTTACCGGTGCAGCGAAGTATAAACTGCAATACAGAGTCCAGGGAACGACGAGCTGGACATCAAAAACAATCACAGATACATTTTATAATGCAACAGGCCTGGCTGCTTCAACAATGTATGAGTTCAGGGTGCAAACGTATTGTACAGCCGATGGCTTTATAAAATCGAAGTTCAGTAAGATTGCCACATTTAGTACAGCAGCGTTCGCGCAAAATGCAGTGCA